>CAYOGP010000085.1:2606-8288 GCA_964403555.1 uncultured Spirochaetales bacterium
GGTTACCGTTGGCCCCTGAGTGTACAGAGGTATCCTATGCCCAACCCACATATTCGAAATTTTGGGATCAAACCAGACCGAAAGCTTGGGTAGGAACGGGGAGGCTACCCGATTTAGAAGATTTCCAAGACTGATGGTGTACTGAACTTCTACTATTCCTTCGGCATTCTTTTTCGAACGGACGACTTTAGCTTTAGCGTGAATCAATCTTGGCTTAGGTCGGCAGAGAAAGATTTGGAAGGAGATTTCTTTCTCTTTCCCCTCTACAAGAGGTCTGAACAAGAGGCTTAAAGGAATATTGGAGACCAGGTCGATCGAAGGGAGTTTCAGCGTTCTTATTTTCTTTTTTGGGTCGGATTCCGAGGAAGAGCAAGATGCGAAGCCTTCGACGTGATTTATTGTCAGCATGCCAAGACTGTTGCCTTCCACGTCAATTGAATGAGATTTCTGCAGAAGTGGCTTGAGTTTTGAGTGTTTTGTGGGTTCAAGCACGATTGAATAGGTCGTTAAAGCCGATTGGGTTATTCCAGCTTCACCCTCCAAGACTGTGTTCCCGTCTTCGTTACTGGTGATCGCAAGCCTTGCATTTCCAACGGCGTTCCCGTCTTCGTCATAGGTGTTGGCGGTAATTGTTCCGTATTCTTCAGGGAGGCTTAGCCGTAGAGCTGATTCTGCAGAGGCTTTATTCCCATGCCAGGAGATCAGGGCAGCTGTCGAGACGCACCAAAAGAGCACTAGGCTTGACCTATTCACCAACGAACCTTAGCGGTCAGGCCTCCCTAAGTCCTCAAAAGGGGGTTCGAAATTCATTTATGTCCCGTATATGAAGCCTTCGAGAATAAGTTTTGGTTCAAATCGACTGTTGAGGGTTGACTTGAGCGCCTAGTCGAGGCACCAATACGAGCTCTTAGGAGAACACATGACACTTCGGATGAGAAAAGGCGACCTAGTCCAGGTGGTGGGCGGGTCTGACAAGGGCAAGCAAGGCAGAATCACTGAGGTCCGTGGTTCGGCTCAAAAAGTTAGGGTTGAAGGTATCCGGATGCAAAAGCGTCATCTCAAGCCTGGAAGGAGTGGTGCCCGGGCAGGTGGGATTGTTGAGCAGGAAGGCTTCATAGCGGTTTCAAGCGTTATGTTGGTAGATCCAACGGATGATAAGCCTAGTAGAGTCAAAATGGAGGACCGCGATGGAGAACGAGTCCGCGTTTTCGTACGGAGCGGAAATCTGGTGCCGGAACCAACTGGAGCGAGTTCCTGATAACTTTGTTAAGAAGTTCCTAACAACTTTGTTGAGAGAGAAGTAATGGCTAAAAGCAAGCGAGAAAAGATAAAACTGGAATCGACCGCAGGTACGGGTCATTACTATACGACGACTAAAAACAAAACGAATACGCCAGACAAGCTTGAATTTCGCAAGTATGACCCGGTGGCGCGGAAGCATGTCATTTATAGGGAAAATAAAATCAAATAGTCTTTTTCGTTTGAGACAGCGTATTTCCTGCGGTGTCAAATGCGTCGGCCAAAATTCGTTCGGAAGGGCAAAGGCCCGTCCAAAGCCGGATTTGCTCTAAAGCTTGGCCCACGAGCATCCACTTCCCACTGATCGATACGCAACCTTTCTCTTCGGCATCCCGTAGGAGGCGCGTAGGTTCGGATGAATAGATAGCGTCAAAAACTATCGATCCTTCGGGAATATTTTTAGACGTAACGGGAGAAATATCCTCGCTTAAACCGACGCTTGTCGTATTAATTAGGATGTCACATTTGATTTTGGCTAAGTCTTCAAGAGTTCCGGCTCTTTCTCCTCCAAGTTCGGTAAGCAAATTCTTTGCCTTTCCAACTGTTCGATTTAAGACCGTTACATGGGCGCCCGACTGAAGGAGCCCAAAGATCGCAGCGCGCGCCGTGCCACCGGCACCTAACACTACTGCACGCTTGTCTTTGAGAGGAGTGGCTCTTTCTAGCGCACGAACCAGGCCAATCCAGTCCGTGTTGGAACCAACCAGTAGATTTTCGCGGAGCGTAATCGTGTTTACTGCTCCAATTTTAGAAGCTACCTGATCCACTTTGTCCAGATAGGGAATTACGTTTTGCTTGTGAGGGATCGAGACGGCCAATTGGCGCAATCCGAGAGCTTTGCATCCTGCTATAGCGGAGGCAAGTTGCTCGGGGACTACGTCGAAGGCTAGGAATCGTGCATCAATTCCTAGCGATTTGAAGGCGGCGTTGTGCATAGCCGGCGAACGAGAGTGACCCGCAGGGTGGAGAATAACGCCGCAGAGCTGTGTTGTAGGCGATATCTTCTTCATTGGCTTCAAACCTACGCTATCAAAGCTTAAAAGTGAATGAAAGGTTGGTGGCCGTTTGGGGTATGTTCGCACTACACTGCCGTCTTTATAATTTATGGGAGGAATCTTTGAGTAAGCCACGCGTAGCAGTATTGATGGGAAGTAAAAATGACTATGACATTATGCGCCCGGCGGAAGAGACTCTTGAGAGTCTTGGGATTGAAGCCGATGTTCGAGTGATTTCGGCGCACCGCACTCCTGGTCGGCTGGTGGATTTTCTGGGCGAAGCTGAAAAAACAGGCTTTGAAGTTGTGATTTGCGGTGCGGGAGGTGCCGCCCATCTAGCTGGAGTGGCAGCCGCCCATACGATCCTGCCTGTGCTTGGCGTGCCTATAGAGAGCTCGCCACTCAAGGGCCTAGACGCGCTCTTGGCAACAGTTCAGATGCCCGGAGGAATTCCAGTCGGAACACTCGCGATCGGAAAGGCAGGGGCTAAGAATTCTGCACTTCTCGCAGCTGCGATTATTGCGCGTAAGGACCAGAGTATTCGAGAGAACTTACAAGAGTTTCGACGAGCACAGTCTGAAGATGTTCCGGACCGCCCTTAGGGGCTGTCCAATTTAGCACTACAGTGCTAAATGCGTGCACTAGACGCTGCTTTCTCCGGATCTAGCTAAGGCTGCCTTTAAGTCCTGCCAAACCAAACGACGATTCTGTTCAGTGTATTGCCGAAGAACAAAAGCTGGATGGAGGGTTGGCATGACAGGGATTCCTCGATATTCGTGCCAGGTACCTCGTACCTTTGTAATTGCAATATCTTTTCCGAGTAGCAAGCTGGAGGCGGGTTTGCCCAGAGTTACAATCGTTTTAGGTGACACAGCCTCAATCTGAGAATCGAGGAATGTTCTGCAAGTTCCGACTTCTGTAGGTGTTGGAGTTCTGTTTTTTGGCGGCCTGCATTTGACAATGTTACAAATGTAAACCTTCTTCCGTGAGATACCGAGACCATTCTCGATCATCTTTGTAAGAAGTTCTCCTGCTCGTCCGACGAATGGTAAGCCAAGAAGGTCCTCTTTTTCTCCTGGTCCTTCTCCTACAAACATGAGATTGGCGTTCGGATCGCCGTCCCCAAAAACGATTTGGGTCCTTTGCTCGTGCAGCGGGCATCGGGTGCAACCCTCGAGTTGATCACGAATAAAACCTAAAGCGGGAGGTGTTTTATTTTCGTCAATTTGCAAATGTTTAATCGGTGGGACACCTTCCTCCACAAATTCTTCGACGTGCCTTAGAGCGGATCGAATCGTCTCGTATAGCAGGTTCGATTTGTCAGTTTTCATTCTTCCCCGTTGAGTTCTTGAGTTCAAGCAATGCGTGAAAATTGTGAAATTCTCGCAATTCTACATCTTTGGAGTCAGTTTCTGGGGAGGGTGGTTTGTTTCCAAGAGGTGGAAGAGGGAGTCCTCCATGCCTTTGTTTTTCAATTTTTTCTTGAATCTTAAATTCGAATCCCGGATCGTTGGCGTCATCGTGGCAACCACTGCAGATCTCCAAAATGACGCATGATCCACACTTGTCGGTTAGTGCGAGGATGGACTCCTTCTTTTTAGAGTCATCGTCTACATGTATAGATCCCGGTCCGTGGCACGATTCACACCCCACCCGTCCGAGGTCCATGTTGTCTGAAAGTATCGTGTTAACTGGAAATCCTCCGGGAGAGCCAAAACCCGTGGTATGACATTTTAGGCAATCGCTGTTTTCTCTTTGGTCTCCCAAGCTCTGCGCGGAAATTGCGTGGGCTTGCTGGGACCATGTTTGATATTCAGAAGCGTGACAGTCGCGACAGGCATCCGATCCAACATAGGCTGCTCCATTTTCAGGAAGGGTGTTCCGTGCCTTCTTGCGGCTTAAGAGAAGTTTAAGCTTTTCTTCATCTGTCAAAGACAGATACTGCGCGTTTGACTTGTGTGAAGTTTTTAAGGCGAAGGTCTTATAGTCAAACCCTAGTGAGTGCTTGGAGTCGTGGCAGTCCAGACAGACGGTCTCGTAGTTATCGTTTTTTACAAAATCGGGGGACAAATGTGGCCCTCCGCGACCATGGCACGATTCACACCCCACCCCTTCAAGGTGGCTTGTTGGACGCTCAAGAGAGTACCCTCCTGTTTGCTCCCATCCGACAACATGGCACCCTACGCAGTTCGGATCACTTTCCGCACCATGTTTGATTAAAGTCTCGAAGGCACGCGCGTGTGTCGTTACTGCCCAAGTGTCGTGCTGGTTATCATGGCACGTTCCGCAAAATTCGTTGCCACTAAAGCCTTTCGAGTTTAGTAGCATCGGCACCGACATTCCCGAGATTTGGGCTATGCGCATCCTTAAGAGGTGAGGATGCCTTCGCGGGTTCCAGCCTTCCTCTCTAGAGATCAGTCTATTTTCACGATCAATAATAAACGATGTTGGATAACTTGAGAGATCACCGAAGCTTTGTTGAATGTTTTTCGAGGGATCTCCATAGGGTTTAAAAAAGTTGATGTCATATTTTTCTAGGCTTCGTGTGACGTTTTTAAGGTTACCTTGGACGGATATTCCGATGAAGTTTGGTTGTTGCTTAAGGGGTATTTTTGCCAATTCTTTTTTGAAAAAACTAAGTGCGTGGTGGCAATGTGGACACGTATGGAGAAAGAAAACAATGACAGTGCCTCTCCCGCGCGCCTCGTCGAGGGAGAAAGTTTTCGAGCCATCTAAAGTCGTTGCTACAAAATTTGGGGCGAGAGGCTTTCCTCCGAATGAGGACATGCCGAAGGCCTCTTCTTTTGGTAGTCGTAGCCAACCTTTCAGCATGTTCTCGATTCGTTCGGCGGCAAGCTCTTCGTTAAGACCTCCCGTATGAACGTCGCCACCGCGTATGAGTTTTCCAGACGAATTCACGACTAAGAATGCGGCAGGGCTTTTGGCTCCCAGTTTGGATGCGAAATTCTTTCTCGAATCGTCAAGGATTTGAAAATCGAATTTCCACCTGTCTTGCAGTTCGTATAGAGCGGCTCCACCACGACCCGCTCCAAGGATTTGAAAGTTGTGTTCCTCTCTAAATTGGGAAATTTTTGATAAAGCTCGAGCGGCAGCCTTCGCTTCAAGAGAGCTCGCGTTGAAGGTAAACAAGAGAAGTCGTTTTCCGATTAGGTTTCCCACAGATAAGGTTGATCCATCAAGCGTCGTTCCGGTAAAGGCGGGCAGTGGTCGGGCATTACGCTGGGCCTCTACTCGACTGCTGAGTAGCCCTATCGATGCCAGGAGAAGGAATGCGGCGAAGCAGAAGTAAAACGTTCGTATGTCAAAAGAGTGCGTTTTTTTCTCCTTCTTCATATCCCGCCTGGTATGTGCATTCCACTTTCTATTG
>CAYOGP010000086.1:0-8154 GCA_964403555.1 uncultured Spirochaetales bacterium
CCTGGTCTTGGTAAAACTTCCTTAGCTCGGATCATCTCTAACGAGCTTAATGCCCGTTTCCGGGCGACGAGCGGTCCCGTGCTGGAAAGGGCTGCTGATTTAGCAGGCTTGTTGGGGACGTTAGAGGAAGGCGACGTTCTGTTCATCGACGAAATTCACAGGTTATCCCCAGTAGTCGAAGAAGTTTTATATCCAGCAATGGAAGATTTTCGCCTTGACGTTTTAATTGGACAAGGAGCAGCGGCTCAGTCAGTTAGGTTGGATGTACCTCGTTTTACCTTGGTTGGTGCCACCACGCGAGCGGGCTTGCTTACCGCCCCGATGAGAGATCGCTTCGGGTGGACTGCGAGGCTGGATTATTACAATCCGAACGACTTGGCTGGCGTCATAAATAGGACGGCCAAAGTTTTGCAGGTGTCGATTCATGACGAAGCAGCGAATGAGATCGCCAAACGGGCTCGAGGTACTCCCAGAGTAGCTAACAGACTTCTCAGAAGGATTTGCGATTTCGCCCTTGTGGAGTCAGGGCCGAAGGCGGTAATTGATGTCCGTCTTGCAGGGTCAGCCTTGACTCGCCTCGATGTTGATGAGGTTGGATTCGACTCCCTAGACCGTGCTTTGCTCTCAGTGCTGGTAGAGAAATTTGGAGGGGGGCCGGTTGGGATAGATACTCTTGCCGCAGCTCTTGGTGAGGACAGGGGAACGTTAGAGGATCTTGTGGAGCCCTTTCTCATCCAAGGAGGATTTCTCGAACGGACGTCACGTGGGCGTAAGGCGACGGAAAGGGCTCGGTCCCACTTGGGGGCCACTCCTCCTCTCAAACCAGCACAGACCCAGCTACTTTAGGTCTTTGCATACGAAACGGAAGAAAAGGGGCATGGTGTGATCTTATGCTCACACTTGTAACAAAAATGTCACGAAGACCCAGGTTAAAATCTCCAGCGCTTAAACGTCCTGGAAGTTAGAGGTGTTTTCTAACTATTTAGAATTGAATAGAAAATTGTCTCTATTTGCAATTTTTCATGTTTTTCTAAATTTGGCACGTGTTTTGCTTCATATTTATATATACATACTGGTTCTGCTGAGCCGCGCCTCGGGGGGTAGTGGCATGGGGGTGCTCGAACCGTGTTGCAACATACTATTTCCGAAGAAATCTCTTGTACTGGGATTGGCCTACATACCGGGCAGCCAGTCGAACTCAAATTAAGGCCTGCTAAGGAGAACACTGGCATTGTCTTCATTCGAGAAGGGAGGGGACATCCGGTCGAAATCCCGGCTCGTCCTGAGTATGTAACGAGTACACGTCTGGCGACAACTCTGGGCTTTGGTGAGGCGACGGTAGGAACTGTGGAGCATTTGCTTTCGGCGTTCTATGCCCTGGATGTAGATAATGCCTATGTCTCAATAGATGGACCTGAAATTCCGGTGATGGACGGAAGTTCGGCCTCTTTTGTGTTTTTGATTCGATCTGCAGGTCGAAGACAGCAAAGTCAGAAGAGGAGCAGGATCCGAATTAAGCACGAGATAAGCGTAAGGGATGGTGCAAGATCTATCTCGGTTCGGCCGGGAGAAGGTCTATTGGTAGATTATGCAATCGAGTATGGGCACCCGTCCATTGGTACGCAGAAGATCGATGGTTTTGTAGTAACCCCTGAGTCCTTTGAAAAAGAGATATGTCGAGCTCGGACGTTTGGCTTTCTTCATGAAGTGGAAGCACTCTGGAAGCTTGGCCTTGCGAAGGGTGGAACCCTCGAAAATACTGTCGTGTTGGACAAGGAGCGCGTGCTTAACGGAGGCGGGCTGCGATGGACCGACGAATTTGTTCGACATAAAGTGTTGGATCTTCTCGGTGATTTAGCACTACTCGGTGCACCAATAGAAGGCCACGTGTCGGTCTCTCGGGGAGGTCATGCCCTACATCGAATGTTGCTTGAAGAGCTGGTGGCCGCGCCCGATTCTTGGGAATTGACTGGCGGCGCACAGACTTCTAGGGAATGTGAGATTGGTGAGGTCGTGCCGAGCCGAGACCTTCCTGCACCGGTCTGATACTCCTTTTTCCAATCCGCTACCCAACAAAGATGAGCGGTTTATTTCATCTTGCTGGTTCCGAAGAAGCACCTGAGACTCGTCCTGCTAGGACCTCGGGAAGGCTGAACAACGAGTGTGGGCGAGCTTAGAGCCTCTCCAGAGGGCCCCGAGGGCTTCAATCCGCTGCTGAGTGGCTTAGATACCTTGCGATGAGGAGCGCACTGATTAATGGTTTCTTCTGCTATTTGTGCCTCGACGCATTGGCCATTACCGTCAAGCTAATCGAGACCCGGTGCTGGAGAACCGATGAACGGACCTACACGGCAAGAGAAAACCTCCCAGAGGGGACCGCTTCCAGTTGCAGAGCTAAGACGACGTCGTCGCGAGTTAGTGATGGCGGTAGCCCTCATTCTATCTATTACCGCCGTTTTAGTCGTTATGCGCCATGCTAGTGGGGCCTCAGAGACGGTTAAGTTAGGTGATAATCTTCTTTTCCTATTCTTGAACGCCGTAAACGTAATATTTGTAGTTCTCCTTGTTTACTTAATTGCGAGAAATTTCGTCAAGCTGGTCTTTGAGCGACGAAGAGGGATTTTAGGTGCCCATTTAAACCTTAAATTCGTATTGGCATTCTTCGTTGTAGCGACGATTCCTACCGCGGTCGTCTTTTTGGCATCTTACTACTTGGTAACGGCCTCTATCGAAACCTGGTTTGGTCTCCAAGTAGACAGGGCTTTGGAAAGGAGTAGGGAGGTTGCTGATGCTTACTACGAAGCTTATTCGCAAAGTGCACTTCACTATGGGGAGCAGGTAGCGGCTCAGATCCAAGCCGGTCGTCTTTTGCGGGAAGGTCGTCAAGAAATTTTGGGTCGTTTCGTTCAGGCCAAACAGAAAGAGTACAACCTAGGAGTGGTACAAATTTTTCCGTACGCCGAATCCGAACCCCTAGCGACATTTGTGAATCCTGAAATCTCAGATTCAGCATTCCTCGAACGTGAGAGTTCAATCATCAGATCTGCACTTCAGGGAATTTCCTCAAGCGTGGTTGATGAAACTGGAACCGAAATTGGGGATGTTATTCGTGGCGCCGTTCCAATTTTTTCTTCGGATGAACAGCGTCCCCAAGAAATTGTTGGGGCAGTTGTTGTGAATTATTTGGTTCCTCAT
Source organism: uncultured Spirochaetales bacterium (assembly GCA_964403555.1). Classification (GTDB taxonomy): domain Bacteria; phylum Myxococcota_A; class UBA9160; order UBA9160; family UBA6930; genus UBA6930. The sequence goes on from CAYOGP010000086.1 coordinate 3,196, forward strand.
GCTTTAGCTTACAGGGTCGAAGAGATTCGAAAAACCGTAGATCAATACCGAGATGTTCAACCCTATGCCGGTCATATAGTCTGGGTGTACCAGCTTGAACTTCTTCTGTTTTCGTTAGTTATTATGTTGTTTGCTATTTGGTGGGGCTTCAGGATGGCTCGGGGGGTAACGGGACCTATTTCGGCTCTTGCGGCGGGTACTGAGGAGGTTGCGAGAGGTAATCTGAACGTAGTTGTGAAGGAAACTTCTGACGACGAGATTGGACTACTTGTCAGAAGCTTTAATCAGATGACGGAAGATTTGAGAGAGGCTCTGGAGGGCCTCGAAAAGACCAATGCTGAGCTAGATCAGCGCACGCGTTATATGGAAATTGTTCTTAGAAATGTTGGAGCTGGAGTGATTTCTATAGATGCTGAACGACGAGTCAATACTATCAACCCCTTTGCTCTTAGATTGCTCGGGATTCCTTTGGGTGAGAGCGTTATCGGTCGCAAGGTTAAAGAAGTGTTCAGGGAACCTGAACTTCAGGATGCGGTGAGTGAACTGGCCGCGGACACTCGCGTAGGGTTGCGAGAGAGTGCCCGCCGTCAGCTTCAACTTTCGAGGGGTGATGAAGTTCTCACGGTTCTTGTGACTTATACGCTTCTGCGAGAAGAAGGTAGTCCGATTGGTGCAGTCGTCGTTCTTGATGACTACTCACAGCAAGTAAGAGCTCAGAGAATGGCCGCATGGCGGGAAGTAGCGCGTCGCATAGCACACGAAATCAAAAATCCTTTGACGCCAATTCAGCTTTCTGCCCAACGCCTGACACGAAAATTTCGAAATAAAATTTCAGATTCTCCTGATGATGCACACATTTTCGACGAGTGCGTTTCTACGATTACTAGACAAGTTGAAGGTTTGAAACTTCTCGTGAATGAATTCTCTAACTTTGCCCGTCTACCCGCTGCGAAACCTGCACCAGGAAACATTAACGCCCTGATAAGAGAGGCTGTTGCAAGTTACGGAGGCACGGAAGGAGTGGACTTCGATTTGGATCTCGATCAGAAGCTGCCGAAGGTTGATTTTGATCATGAACAAATGAGGCGGGTACTGGCGAATTTAATTGAGAATGCAATTGCGGCAGTAACTGAGTTGGAAGAGGCGAAAGTCTCTGTGCGTTCCGTTTACGATCCAACTCTGCAAACTGTACAGATGGAGGTAGTTGACGAAGGATCAGGGGTACCTTCAGAAGATCGCTCGCGAATTTTCGAGCCGTACTTTTCGACGAAAAGCCACGGTACCGGATTGGGACTGGCAATCGTTTCTCGTATTGTGGCGGATCATCACGGCTACGTCAGGGTGCACGAAAACAAGCCTCGCGGAGTAAGGTTTGTTGTTGAGCTTCCGGTAAAGGTGGACTGAATTGTCAGAAATTCTAATTGTAGATGATGAAAGTAGTATTCGTCGTTCCCTTGCAGGAATTCTGTCAGATGAAGGGTTTACTACACGCGAGGCGGTGGATGGAGAGTCTGCGTTGGAGGAAGTGCGTCGCGTTGAGCCGGATGGTGTGCTCTTGGATATCGCTATGCCTGGACGAGATGGTTTGGAGATTCTTGGGGAGCTACGCGAGGGTTGGCCCTCACTTCCAGTAATGATGATGAGCGGGCATGGCACGATTGAAACCGCGGTTCGAGCAACTCAACTCGGTGCTTTTGATTTTGTAGAAAAACCGCTTTCGGTAGATAAAATACTCATCACAATTCGACACGCTCTAGATCACGCTCGTTTGGAAAAGGAAAATCGACGATTACGCGCTGAAGCTCTAAGGGCTCGCACGATTCTCGGCGAAACCAAGCCAATGGTGAGACTTAAAAAACAAATCGCGCAGGCGGCACCTACCAACGGCTGGGCACTAATCACTGGTGAAAATGGGACAGGCAAGGAGCTTGTGGCCAGACAGATTCATATCGGTAGTAAGCGAGCGGATGGACCCTTTGTTGAAGTTAACTGTGCTGCCATACCAGAGGAGTTGATCGAGTCCGAACTGTTTGGTCATGAAAAGGGTGCGTTCACGGGAGCAGTAGCCGAGAAAAGAGGAAAATTTGAACTATCGAATGGAGGAACCGTTTTTCTTGACGAAATTGCAGACATGAGTCTGCGGACTCAGGCCAAAGTCCTAAGAATTCTGCAGGAACACAAATTCGAGCGGGTTGGGGGAACCAAAACTCTCTCCGTAGATGTTCGAGTGATAGCTGCGACTAACAAAGAGCTGGGAGAAGAGATACGCACAGGGGCCTTTCGGGAAGACCTTTACTACCGCTTAAACGTAATTCCTTTCCATGTACCTCCACTTCGAGAGAGAAGCGGAGATATCCCGATTTTGGCGAATGCGTTCCTCGAAGAATTTTGCGATGACTCAGGTGCGAGGCAAAAGAAAGTGTCTCCGAAAGCTATGAAAGCTCTTCAGTGGTATCGCTGGCCCGGAAACGTTCGTGAGCTTAGAAATTTAATGGAACGTCTGGTCTTAATGACAACTTCCACAAAAATTGATGTGGAGGATCTGCCTGCGGAAATTCTAGAAGATAAAAATGATGAAGACTCTGAGAGCCAGAGCCTAGAAGTTGCTAGGCGGGATTTCGAACGAATTTTCCTGACAAATCGTTTGAGAAAAAATGGGTGGAACATTTCTCGGACAGCTGCGTCGATTGGGCTCGCGCGCGAGAGTCTGTCAAGGAAGATGAGGCAATTCGGTATTAAAGCTCCCCGCGATGGAGACTAGTGTTCTAATTAGGGAGGGCCAAGCCGGAGATGTTGATATGCTTGAGGAGATATCGCGGCAAAGCTTTGGGAAATCCTGGAGTCGTGATGGTCTCCTGGAAGAGATTTTATCTAAAAAGCGGACGGTTTGGGTGGCCACCAGGGAGGCGCTGGTCGTAGGCTACTTAATTGCGCGCCCTGTTCTAGATGTGTTGGAGGTGCTTTCGTTGGCAGTAGACCCTTTAGAAAGACGATGCGGGACTGGCTCAAAATTAATTAAAAAGGGAATCGAATCAGAGGGAAGGTGGTCTGTTGTACAACTAGAGGTTCGGGAGGATAACCCTGACGCATTGATGTTTTATCAGTCTATGGGTTTTGAGAAGGTAGGCCGCCGACATCGGTATTACTCCTCTCGGACGGATGCCCTCCTGCTTTCTTTGGTTTTGCGCTCGGGCGTTTTAAATGGGAGTGATAGTGACGAGTACGCCTAGCAGCACATGCACCGTATTATCGAATGAGTCTATGGGTGGAGGAAATTTTTGCTTGCGACTGGAAATTTTGGGGGAGTGGACGAGTTCTTCTCCAGGTCAATTTGTAATGCTTTCGCCAGTTGCTCCTTCTCATTTCCGTTTTGCAGATCCCTTGTTGCCACGTCCAATGGCGATCTACAGAACAGACGCGACCTCCTCAGGGGGTGGAATTGTTATCGATGTTGCTTACAAGGTCGTAGGAAGAGGAACGGCTCTTATGAGAGCCGCCTTACCTGGTTCCTTGATGACTGTGGTAGGACCCCTCGGTCAAGGGTTTTCTAAGCCTGGCGACGGAATGGGTGCTGTATTAATAGGCGGTGGCACCGGTATCGCATCACTATATGAGCATGCGAGGACTTTGTCGAAGCATTGTCGCACAGTCGTGCTTTTGGGCGCGAATACGGCCGAGATGATATTGGGTCGCGCCGATTTTGAGGGTCTTTCTTTAGAGCTTCGTATAGCGACGGAAGACGGCTCCCTGGGGAATCACGGCCTAGTTACGGACTTGTTGCCATCTACTTTGGAAGAAATGCCCCGTGCGCACGTTTACGCTTGTGGGCCTACATCGATGATGCGAGAGGTGGCAGCTATCGCTGCGAGGAGGAGAATTCCTTGCGATGTCTCGATCGAGAACAATATGGCGTGCGGGATTGGTGTCTGCCTGGGTTGTGCAATTCCCTTGGGCGAAGGAAAAGGGTTCGCACTTGTATGCACAGAGGGACCCGTTTTTGATTGCAGGACTTTAGGATGGGAAGATTTTTAATGACTGGACCCGTTGACGCTGAATGTTTGCTGGTTGATTTTGCAGGGCTTAGGCTTCGAAACCCGGTCTTGGCCGCATCGGGGACGTTCGGCTACGGGCTAGAGATGCAGAGCTATGTAGATCTCGAGAAGATTGGTGGGTTCGTCGCGAAAAGCCTCACGTTGGAACCCCGTTACGGGAATTCACCTCCGCGAATCGCGGAGGCAAGTTCTGGCATGCTGAATTCTATCAGTCTTGAAAATGTTGGTGTAGAGGCATTTATTCGCCAAAAGCTCCCAGAAGTTCCACAGGGGGCCCTCGTAATTGCGAGCGTTTTCGGTACCGAGATTGCTCACTACGCCGAAGCGTGTGAGCGCCTCTCTTCGGAGGATCGGGTGGCTGCGATCGAAATTAATGCCTCCTGCCCTCATGTAAAAAGTGGCGGAATAGAGTTTGGTCAAAGCGCTCAGGTTCTTGGAAAGCTGGTAAGAGAAGTACGTTCGTCGACCGTGGGCACGCTTCTGGTCAAATTGTCTCCTAATGTTACAGATATTGCCGAGATGGCCCGCGTTTGTGAAGCCGAAGGTGCCGATGGAATCAGCCTGATCAACGCACTCCAAGCATTTGATGTGGATCTCAAAGAACGGCGTTCTGTCCTCTGGAACGGTTTGGGGGGGCTTTCGGGCCCTGCGATTCTTCCGGTTGCTCTCAGGATGGTTTGGCAGTGCTTTCAGGCAGTTTCGATACCAATTTGCGGAATTGGAGGGATTGCTTCAGCTGAGGATGCGCTCAAATTCATTCTCTGCGGGGCTCGGGCGATCCAGGTAGGCACCGCTAACTACCTCAATCCGTCGAGTACGGAGGCCATCGTGGGGGGGTTGCTGGAGTATTGCCAGGAAAACCGAGTTGGCTCAATTCAAGATCTAGTGGGGAGCCTGAAGCCTCCTC
>CAYOGP010000087.1:0-8068 GCA_964403555.1 uncultured Spirochaetales bacterium
CGAGACCATCAAGTTAACTTATAGAGCTGCGCTGCATTGTCGTGTAAAACTTTCTGCAAAGTATCCTCCGGTAAATCAGAAAGCACGCGATCAGCGTAATCTCGAGGATGCTCTGCAGGTGTTTGCGGGTTTGGATATTGGCATGTCGGGTGAGGATAATCCGTTTCGTAGAGAATATTTTCAGGAAAGAGTTCAAGTGCTGACTGTATCCCGGCATTTTCAAACCAGAAACACCCATAAATCTGTCTCCGAAAGTATTCGCTGGGCAGGAGTTTGTACTCCGGATTCTCATTCCGGACCCCCCCATTTGCCCATTGCCAATCGAAGGTCTCCAGAACACCTTGTATCCAACCAACACCACTCTCCACGGATACAAACTTTAAATTTGGAAACCTGTGACAAACACCACCGAAGATTATATCAGCTAGGCAACGAATATTATCCAACACCATCAAGGACGAAACTCGTCCAAAGTTCGCTTGAAACCCTATTTGAGAGTTATCCCGAAAAAGCCCTGCGTCATCTCCTCCCCCTATATGAAAAGCAACAGGGAGATCCGCATCCTGAGCTGCGGACCAGACAGGATCCCAATGGGGGTGTCTCGTAGGAGGAAGATCAAATGCCTCCGGCGAATTGCAAAAAAGGACGGACTTAGCGCCCAACTTTGCGCACCTCTCGATCTCCCGTACTGTCTCAGAAACATCCCAGAATGGTGTTCCCATCACTGGAATCAAGCGGCTGGGATCCTCATTAGTCCATTCCATGACAAAGTCATTGTATGCTGTTACGCAAGCCAGTTTAAGTTCCTCATCTGGAAGCCTCAGAAATCTTCCAGAACCAAACCCTCCGACATTCGGATAAAGAACCTGAGCGTGAATACCTTCATCGTCCATGAGTTTAAGACGTGCGCCAGGATCGTAAGCACTCGCCGGAATCTCGTCCCATGTGTCCCGATAGCTCTCCGGGAAGATCCCATCATGGCCCGCCATCGTGTAGGCTCCGGGTGCACCCGCTGCTTTCCCGTTAATGAACCACATGTCTTTAGGACCCTTCCTCTCTAGGTGAGGAATACTATCGCCGTATTTCTTCGGAAGACGGGATGTCCACACGTCTGGTGGCTCCGTTAAATGAGTATCAACATCGATAACGCTGAAGCGATCAAAAAGACTTCCGGTATTGTTTCCCATTCTTGCTCCTCATATTCTACTTATCTGTTTAGCAAAATAGCTCGAAATGTCTTCTCGTTGCGGCGTAACCTTATACAATGGAGACTAACTGAAGCCTAAAGAGGAGTGTCCATGGAGACCGTTTACTACCACGCCCATATTTACTATGACGCTGACTCAAAAAAAGACGCAAGTTTGTTACGAGAGCAACTCAGCTCAAATTTTGAACTCGAACTCGGAAGGTGGAGAGATGAACCGGTCGGACCACACAGCAAACCTATGTACCAAGTAAAATTTAAAAGCGAGCTTTTCCCTACACTTATTCCTTGGCTTTCTTTTAATCATCACGGTCTGTCAGTCTTAATCCATCCAAACACCAACGACAGCCTAGAAGACCATACTGAATACGCATTATGGCTTGGGAAGCAGCTAGCCATCCAAAAAGATTTTCTAAAGAAGCAAACCTAGAGCTTCTCGATCCACCTCTCTGTACAGATTGATGCTATACAGTTCTCTTAGAGATTGGTGCTATACAATTGAACGAAGAAAATCGCAAACTGCCTCACTCGGTGAGCTTCATAAGGAGAACGACAAATCAGAATGTCCGACTTCGCTTCACTAGTTGATCTCGAAAACAGAACGGTCCATCCAAGAGTCTTCGTAGATCCCGAAATCTATAAAGCTGAACAGGAAAAACTTTTCGGGCGTTGCTGGCTCTTCATTGGCCACGAATCACAAGTGCCCAACCAAGGCGACTATGTGACTACTTACATGGGCGAAGAGCCAGTAATTTTCGTTAAGGATCGCTCCGATCGACTTAGGGTTTTTTTAAATTCCTGTCGACACCGAGGAGTCAAGGTTTGCAGAAAAGATCATGGAAATACGAAGATCTTCACGTGCCCCTATCACGGTTGGAGCTATAACACAGAGGGTGGCCTTCAGGGCGTCCCGCAAATTCGCGAGGCATACCATAACGAATTAGATAAAGACAAATGGGGGCTAATAGAGGTTCCCAGAGTCGAGAGCCACTACGGGCTGGTTTTCGCCTGCTTCGATGATGAATCCCAAAGCCTCACCGAATATCTAGGAAGCTTTGCATTTTATTTAGACCTAATACTTCGACGTTCAAAGGGAGGTACGATTTCAACTCCAGGGACTCATCGCTGGCGGATGCCCGGCAATTGGAAGCTCGCCTCCGAGCAATTTGCAGGAGACAACTATCACGCAGACACCCTTCATAGGAGCCCTAATCTCATAGGATTAGGGCCTGACGAATATCGCGGGGGCACACCCTGGGACACAGACTTTGAAGCTAAATGCTCGAATGGCCATGGGTGGATTAATTTCCATTTACCAACCAACGACATCCCTCCTGTCCAAGCCGAATACATGAAGCAGCTTGAAAAGGAAGCTCAAGAAGTCTTGCCGCCTCATCAAGCAGCTCTGATAAATGGGGTTCAGGTAGGAACGATTTTTCCAAATTTCTCCATTCTTGGATTCCTGGGCTTTACAACAATTCGAGTCTGGCATCCGAGAGGACCTAAGGAAATGGAAGTATGGTCCTGGGGACTAATCGAACGCGATGCACCACCCGAAATAGTAGAAATCACGCGCAAAATGCAGTGTCTAACATTCAGCCCAAGTGGCATCTTTGAGCAAGATGACGGCTGCGTTTGGGGAGAAATTACCGACACCCTCTCGGGCCAAAATCGAATCAATTACCCTCTTAACTACCAGATGGGAGCCGGTCACGGAAAAGAACTTGCTGACAAACCGGGTTTACTCCACCCACCATCCACCGAGATCGGTGTCTTCGGCTATCACGAGCATTGGCGGGAAATGATGGGCAGAAAGTGAATTCTTTTGATTTAAGGCGGGAATTTGAAGAACTTCTAATCAAGGAAGCCTGGCTCCTTGACAACGATAAATACGACGAATGGCTAGATCTGTTCGATGAAAACACAAGATATTGGGCACCTGTTCGAGAAAACCTCGATCGTGGTAATGAAGATTTCTCGACACCCCACCTCTTAAGCCATTTCGATGACAACAAAATGACACTTGGGTTTCGAGTCAAGAGGCTTGCAACGGGTTATGCACATGCGGAGGAACCTCCATCGAGAACAAGACATTTCGTTTCAAACGTACAAATTCTCGAAAAGGAGACCGATCGAGTTCGCGTCGAATCAAACTTCATCGTATTTCGAGGCAGACCTGGAAAAGATGAAACGTTTTTCGTTGGTGTTCGGAGAGATTGGTGGAGAAAAGATCCAACGGGCTGGATAAACGAAGAGCGGCTGGTCATTTTCGATCACGACGTAATCGAATCAATTACTATCTTTTTCTAATAAGAGGTTCACATGAATTCACAACAACTTTTCGATCTTTCCGGTCGCGTGGCTATCGTCACAGGAGCAGCTAAAGGTATCGGAATGGGAATCGCCCAGAACTTAGCTAGTGTCGGATGCTCCGTCGCAATCGCTGATCTCGACAGCATTGAAGCAGAAAACGTAGCAAGTGAGATCAGATCGAAGGGAGATCAGGCAATTGCGGTCTCAACCGATGTTTCGGATGAAACGAGTGTTGAAAATTTGTGCTCACAAACCATGTCTAGTTTTGGGCACATAGACATACTTGTGAACAACGCCGCAGTTTATCCCATGAGTCCAATTTCAGAAATGACAATGGACCTTTGGGACCATGTCCTTAACGTCAACCTACGCGGCGCTTTCCTAATGATCCGACAGCTCGCACCGGAAATCATAAAAGCCGGCAGTAAGGGGCGAATAATCAATATCTCCTCAATCAACACGGGAAAAAGTTATGTGGGAATGCCACATTACGATTCCAGCAAAGGCGGTTTGGAGGCGTTGACCCGCTCCTGCGCTCTCGAATATGCAGAACATGGCGTCACCGCCAATGTTATCGCTCCTGGGGCGGTGAAAACGCCGGGCTCCATGACAGTGCGCGGAAACCTTGCCAAAGAAAGAGGAGATCTAACTACTGCGGAGGTCGACGCCGAATTTGCAAGCCGCATTCCGCTTGGTGATTGGGCAACACCCGATATGATCGGACAGGCTACCACCCTACTGGCCACTCCCGCCGCGAGCTATATCACCGGTCAAACGATCTATGTTGATGGAGGTTTAAAACTCACGATATGACCAATACACTTCCTTACAGTCGAGGCGAAGCAAGAGCATGGGCAAAGGAAAACATGTCAGGCGTCGCAAATGTTGTCATCCCTACGTTCACTACTGACCTGGAGACTTTGAATGAGGAGGCAATTCGTCACGACATCCGCAGAGAAATTGAATGCGGTTTTTGGGGAACGCTGCTCGTGTCTGAAACAGCAACGACAAACGACGAATACATTGATTTTTTTCGCTACGCGCATGACGAGGCAAAGGACAGCCTACGTTTAATTCATCATGCGAGCCATAACTCACTCGAGGAGAACATATCAGTTGCGCAACGAAGCCAGGAAGTTGGCGCTTCTTTGGTCTTGCTCGGTTATCCTCCTACTTTTTATCCTCACACCGAAGAAGATCTATACGAGTACACACGAACGTTTTGCGATTCGATAGACGTAGCAGTAATGATTTTTCCTGTTCCGTTATGGGGTTTTGAAAGGATCCATCCTTCAGCCGGCTTCTCTCCAAATTTAATCGAAAAACTTCTCGATGACATACCAAACATTGTGGCTATTAAAGCTGAGGGTGGAATGCCAAGCGTCGGAGGTTTCGTGGATGTCTTTCGTCGTTTTAGCGATCGTGTCATCGTGACTGAACCGATAGAGAGCAACGGCATTCCGATGGCTACTCTCCTAGATATGCCTTTCATGGGAACAAGTAATTACGAATATTACGGCGACAGAATTCCGGCAATTTTTGCACTTGCTCGCTCCGGGAAGCACAACGAGGCAATGGATAATTACTGGAAGTTAAGCAATGCTCGGAAGGCAAATTCTCAGGCAATGGGACACCTAGCCGGTGCAAATTTTCTTCATCGAATGTTGTGGAAATATCAAGGCTGGCTAAACGGTTGGAATGGCGGCCCCCTTCGAGCACCCACTATGCGACTTCTTGATGGCCAAATGAATTCACTAAGAGCAGGCTTAATCTCCGCCGGGCTTCCAGTCAGTGAAGGAGACAATGCAGAATTCTTTATAGGTCGAAATCCGAAGTGACTCTCGTTCTTTCACCTGAAGACGTATTCGCTGCAACCGATATCCCGAAAATGATAGACGCGATCGAGAATGGCATTCGAGAACAGGCTACCGATTCAGTGGAAATGCCACCCCGCCTCAACATACCCACTACTTCGGGTTTCTTTCGAATTATGCCTGCCGTAATGAAGGCCAGCGGCGTGATGGGGCTTAAAGTTTTTAATGGATCCGTAGAACACGGCGTCCGCTATGTAATTGCTATCTATGACGAAGTCAAAGGTGACCTACTTACCCTTTTAGACGCAGCATATTTAACAGGAGCACGTACCGGAGCCACGACGGGTATTGCAACCAAGTATTTAGCACGAGAGAATTCCCAAAGTGTCGGAGTAATTGGCTCGGGACTAGAAGGGCGAACGAACCTGGCGGCAGTCTGTGCTGTTAGAGACATATCCCGCGCAAAGGTGTTCTCTCCAAACCCAAACAACCGGAAGCGCTTCGCCGATGAAATGTCAGCATCTCTTAATTTCGAGATTCGAGCGGTATCAACGCCCGAGGAAGCAGTTAGTGGTACCGATATTGTAGTTGTCGCCACCAATACAACCGGTCATGGAGACCTAATCGCCTACAAGGGTGAGTGGATGGAAAGCGGCCAACACATCAACTCGATTGGCGCTACTGGAGGAAAACTTCGTGAGATTAATCCCGAATGTTTTTCGCGTGCTAATCAAATTGGAGTAGACTCAGAATTTCAAGTGAAAACCGAATCAGGGGACGCTATCGCCGCCGTTGAGACCGGTGTCTGGGATTCGAAAAAAATCGAAGAGCTTACTTCGTTGGTTACCAAACCTTTCAACAGAGAAAACGGTCACATCACTCTCTTCAAGTCTGTAGGAACGGCCGTTCAGGACGTCATGTCGGGCTACGCTGTTTACCAGGAGGCTAAGCGTCGGGGGCTCGGCAAAGAAATCAACTTTTTAGAACATAAACTTTTTTAGTTAGCGATACCCATTCCCTTAAGACACCACGCCCTTTGATTTCAATGTCCCGACAACATCGGGAGAGAAGCCCCAGTCCTTAAGAACTGCCTCCGTATCCGCACCATGAGCAGAAGCTGGCTTTTGAATTTGAGAAGGTGTCCGACTAAACCGAGGAGCTGGTGCGGGGTGAGTTGCACCTGCAACCTCGACAAAGCTATCACGCGAAACATTGTGTGGATGTTTGGGCGCCTCTGTCAGCGTTAGGACTGGAGCAAAACATACGTCTGTCCCTTCTAGAATTTCACACCATTCGTCTCGTGTTTTGGTCTTAAAGATCTCGGTCATCCGGACTTTTTGTTCGGGCCATCTGGCTCTGTCCATGTGCCCTTCATGCTCTGGATCTTCAAAGCCGGTAAGCTCTAGTAGCTCTGCGTAAAATTTAGACTCAATAGAGCCGATTGAGACATACTTCCCATCAGAAGTCTCATAAGTATTGTAAAAATGAGCCCCTCCATCAAGAATGTTGCTCTCTCGATCATCAGTCCAAATACCTGCCGAGTGCATTCCGTAAACTGCAGTTGCGAGCGAACCAACTCCGTCTACCATCGCTGCGTCTACGACTTGACCACGGCCTGATTTCTGCGCCTCGAGTAATGCAGACACAACACCCAAAGCAAGGAATACACCACCGCCTCCAAAGTCACCGATTAGATTCATAGGAGGAGGTGGTGGTGAGTCACTGCGCCCAATAGCGTGAGCTGCTCCTATCAACGAAATATAATTTAAGTCATGACCGGCCACTTTTGCCAGAGGTCCCTCCTGCCCCCAACCCGTCACGCGTCCATAAACCAGGCGAGGATTTCGCGCGGCACAATCATCTGGGCCTAGGCCCATTCTCTCAGTTACACCTGCCCGAAATCCTTCTATCAAGGCATCAGACTGCTCAACCATGCTTAAAATAAGGTCAACTCCCTCTTTTTGCTTAAGATCAACTGCGATTGAGCGCCTACTTCGATCGAGGAAGGCGTTTTTGGGATCCATCGCTATCCCCAAACCAGCATCAACTACACGATCCACACGAATCACTTCTGCACCCATATCGGCCAGAAGCATCGCACACATTGGGTTCGGGCCAATTCCAGCAAGTTCAATAACCTTATATCCAACTAAAGGTCCACTAGCGCTCATACTATTCCCTCCTTACGTAAATTCTGTATTTCATCCTTACCATAACCGAGAGAGGTAAGAATTTCCTCTGTATGCTCTCCCGCATAGGGAGGAAAAGCATGCACCACACCTGGAGTCTTCGACAGCTTAATCGGAATCCCTGGTTGTCGAATTGTACCTGCAACGGGATGTTCAGTTTCAAGGATCATTTCCCTGTGAACAACCTGAGGGTCCCTGAAGACCTCATCAACATTATTAATTTTCCCGACACAGACATCGGCCTTAGTTAACAATTCAAACCATTCATCGCGGGTCTTAGTCATCATGATTTTTGCCACTTCCTCTCGGGCAGCACTTTGAACTTCCCCCCCTGGATCATGAAAGTGATTCCGTTTAAAAGCAGCAGATTTAAGATCCGAACGCCCGACTGCATCGCAAAAATTGTGCCACAACCAAGGCTCTGTACAACCAATACTCAACCACTTTTCGTCTTTAGTTTGATAGCTTGTGTAGTAGGCAGAATCGCCCGAAAACATTCCATCACCGGAGGCGAGGTGATCATTTTCAAAATAATCCCACATGTTGGG
>CAYOGP010000088.1:0-8040 GCA_964403555.1 uncultured Spirochaetales bacterium
CGGAACCTGTGATTTTCTTTTCCAAAAATAGACTGCCAACCTGCAAGGGTAGGCTTTCTCTTACAGAGGGCATCCCTACTACTACGGTTGTTCCTGTAGGACGAGTCATTTTAAATGCAATTTGGATAGTCTCAATTTTTCCAAGCGCTTCAAAAGAAAAGTGTGCTCCGTTACCTGTGATTGCCCTGACCGCTTTTGCTGGGTCCTGGGAAGAGGGGTCCACGCCGTGTGTGGCACCAAGCGATTTGGCCAAATCTAGTTTTTCGGGTACCGGGTCTATAGCAACAATAATTCCGGCACCTGCGATTCGGGCGCCTTGGATGATCGAAAGGCCGACTCCACCGCAACCAACGACCGCTACCGAATCACCGGGCACAATGTCAGCAGTATTGAGTGCCGCTCCTGTACCCGTAGTCACGCCACAGCCAATCAAGCAGACGCTTTCCAAAGGAACGTCCTTCGGAACTTTGATCGCTGCACCTGCAGGGACAACAGTATGTTCTGCAAATGAGGCAATTCCAGCCATCTGGTGGATCGAATCGCCTTTACTTCGTAGTCGCGTAGTACCGTCTAGCATTGCTGAGTAGTTGAGCATTTTGCCCATTTCCGCACAGAGGTACGGTTTTCCTTCATTGCACATCACACAATTGTCACATGAAGGAGAAAGGACTGCGATCACATGATCACCGACTTCGAGATGCGTTACTCCTGGCCCTACTGATTCTATAATGCCAGCCCCTTCATGGCCTAGCACGCAAGGAAGAGGAGTTTTGAGGACACCATGCGCGACTGAATAGTCACTGTGACAAATGCCACTGGCGACCATTTTTAGACCAACCTCGCCGGTCTTAGGTTCTTCGACTTCAAGTTCTTCTATTGCAAGAGGCTTTCCAACTTCGCGAAGTACTGCTGCTCTCATTTGGTCGCTCCTTCTCTCGTAACTTTAGAAATCACTCTAGAGTTCAGTGTCTCGTTTTCTTGTATTATTTCAAATCTAGTTTCCAAGATGCTCAATAACCCGTTCTAGCCTTTCGGCCCCCCAGTACAGTTGACCATCAACAAGATAGCTAGGTACACCAAACACTCCAATTTTATCTGCTTCAGACTTAAGAGCTTCCAAGGATAAACGACCCGATCCATTTAAGTACGTGTCAAATTGGGAAGAGTCTATTTTAACTTCTTCAAGAAGAGATTTAACGGCTTCTGTATCACCGGTATCAAATTTTCTCAGAAAGAACCGTTCAAAAGCTAATTCGTGATACCGCCAAAAATTGCCACGCTCTTTTGCAAATAGCATCCCAATGTGGGCAACTGAGCTATCAAAAATTTTCTTTGGACCAAGGATGGTCATCCCTCGTCGTGTCGCTTCCCTACGGCAGTCCATATACGAATATTTGACACGGCGCCATTGGTGTGGGTTTCTTTCTCCGATACGGTCAACACCTTTTTCGTCTAGCTCCGCACGGCCGAAGTAACTAGGGATATCTAGAGTGAGAGGAATATATTCGACCGCCACTCGATAGTTTTTTACTAGTTTGTAAGTCTCTTCCTGAGCTAGATATGCATACGGACTTTTGTAATCAAAATAGTGTACAATTTTTTTCATTACGGGATTCCTTCTACTCAAGGGTAACATTATTCAAGGAAAAGTTTTTATCCTGGAAGCAATTTTGAGAGAAGGTTTTATAGATCATGATGAGAGTCGTGAATCGTAGAGAAAGAACTCACGGTAGCTAATATTTTGAATATAAAGTTGAGACAACAACCGCAACGGTACTTAACTTTAAAAAAGGAGACCTTATGTCCACAGATCTGGTTTATCAGACCACACGACAATTAGCGGCTGAAATCAAATCGGGAAGAATTTCTAGCAGAGAGCTCGTACAAACACAGTTGAAAAGAATTGATGATTTAGATACTGAAACCAATTTGGTAGTTACTAGAGATGACGAGCGAGTTCTCAGAGATGCAGATGCCGCCGATAAAAAGCGGGCGAATGGAGATGTTCTAGGACCCCTACATGGTGTCGGTATTACCATAAAAGATTCCTTTATGACTGAAGGCATGCGAACTACTTCGGGTGCACCTGAACTCGGCAAGTTTGTCCCTGAAAGCGACGCTCTCCCTGTTGCTCGATACAAAGAAGCCGGTGCTGTAATTCTGGGTAAGACCAATCTCCCATTATATGCGGGTGATGCCCAGAGTTATAATGAAGTCTTCGGCACTTCTTCCAATCCTTGGGATACTTCGAGAACTCCAGGAGGTTCTTCAGGTGGATCCGCCGGTGCCTTGGCATCCGGCTTCACTCCTCTGGAATTAGGCAGCGATATTGGGGGATCTATTCGGGGACCAGCCACTCACTGCGGTGTTACAGGTCACAAACCGAGCTACGGATTGGTGCCGGCTCTTGGCCAAATTCCTGGTCCTCCGGGCACACTTAGTCAGGCCGATATTGCCGTTGCCGGACCTATGGGACGTACGGTTGATGACTTGGAAATTGGTCTTGGAATTCTTGCAGGCCCCGACCCATGGAATGCGAAAGCGTATCGCTTGGATTTGAAACCACCTAGATGTTTAAAAACATCCGAGTACCGCGTTGCAGTTTGGCTTGACGAGGAAAGCTGTCCTATTGAGAAAGATGTTCGAAGACTGATACTTTCTGCTGCGGAGGCTCTACAGGGAGCAGGCGCGCGAGTAAATCTGGAAGCACGACCTGACTTTACTTTTACTGAAGCGGTATCAGTTTTCGACCGACTCCTGGGAGCTGCAATGTGTGGTGGATTTAGTCGCCAGCAAATTGAAGATCTTGCCGCCAAGGGCGTTGCCGGAGATTCAGCATCTGCCAGGACCCTTGCAGCTCAGCACGCATCACAGAGGCATCGAGCATGGCTCTCTTCCAACGAGAAACGGCTTCAACTTCGTGCCAAATGGGAAAGATTTTTCGAAGATTGGGATGTCGTCCTTATGCCGGCGATGCCCACAGTAGCAATTCCACATGACCACTCCCATCCCATGGTTGAAAGAAGAATATTAGTTGATGGGGTTGAGAGGCCTTATATTGACCAACTTAAATGGGCAGGTTTAGTCGGCGTCGCTTTTTTGCCAGCAACTGTGGTCCCCCTTGGTACGAACGAAAAGGGACTGCCGATTGGTGTTCAGGTGGTAGGACCTTTCCTAGAAGATCTTACAACTTTAGATGTCGCAAGACGTATAGAGTCTAATTCCGGTGGTTTTAAACGGCCGCCAAAGTTTTCCTAAAGCTCTTATGCCGAAACTTTATTTCGAGGATATTTCAGTGGGACTTACTTGGTATGTTGGGGAGTACCTCGTAGAAGCGGACGAGATTATTTCGTTCGCTAAGGTGTGGGATCCATATCCTTTTCATGTAGATGTCGCACTAGCTGATAAATCGGTCTTCGGCGGGCTTACAGCTTCTTCTTGTCATACTCTCGCAATATGTACTCGTCTCTTCCACCGTTTGGAAAATCCTCCCGTTATTATGGCTATGCTCGGCAAGGATCGTTTGAGGTTTCCTAATCCAGTTCGTCCAAATGATCGACTTACTTACCAATCGGAATGCGTGGAAGTTCGAAAATCGTCTAGTGGAAAAAATCGAGGAATTATTATTGTCCGGGATGGATTACTAAATCAAAGAAAAGAAGCGGTGCTGACTCAAGAAGTGTCTCTCCTCATCGCTGGTAAGAGTTAAGAGGCGAACCAAGAAAGCGCAGCGCCGATAGAAAGCGTGCAATCAGGCGCGATAGATCTATGATATTTTGATTGGTGTGCCCACAGGGCGCCTATCCCAGAAAAGATAGCGAGGAAAATTAAACAACGTCCTATTGGGTCCAAAGTACAGGCTATAAGTCCTGCGGCAACAGCTGATCCGATGGCGGTTCTCGAAGATCTTTGAATAGCAAAAGCACCGGATATAGAAGTATTTGCGAATAAAGAAAAAAACAAGACAAGAGCAGCTTTCCCCCAATCTTTGGGAGATGTTCCGCTGATATCGGCCAATATCAAGAGAGTTGCAGTCCATCCTGCCGCGACATAGATGGATTTCCAAAACGGCCGTGTCTTTAGCCTTCTATGAAAAACCCCGAGTAGAACTATTGGGAGAAGTCTCAGGCTCATCGAAATCTCACTAAATAAAAGCAAACTAAAAGCCAAAGCTCCCGAACCAAAACACAGTACGCCTAATTTACCTTTATGGCGAAAAATGAATTTCGAGCGTCCGGGTGTATGCAGAGTATCCCTTGTTAAATCGCGAATTCGATCGAGATTATAAATACCGAGTGTCCCAAAAAACACGATGCTTAGAGTTGTTAAAGAGGAGTCTCTATCAAAAGATCCATTTGTGGCTAAAAGAAGTGTTAACCCGGTAATTGCGGAAAGAGTGCTAGAGTATGATAAAACTTCCAGAAATGAATATGGCTTTTCTCGTGACGTACGGTCCATTCTGGACCAGTAACTTTCGCTCTTCTCAAAAAGATCAGATCCAAATAAAGCAATTGATATTTTTAAATATATTCTCCGGCTGAGTCGCATCATCCTACAGTTCGCTATTCCAATTCTATTGGTAATATAGATATACACATTATGAAACATTCTCTTTTTGTCTACGGAACTCTTGAGGTTAGCGAAGTAATTTCATCTCTAATCGGTCGAGAAAAGCTATCCTCCACCGCTTTTGCGTTAGATCATTTTAGGTGTCTCTTGAAAGGTCAAGTTTATCCAGGAATGGTTCCATATTTGAGGCGCGTCACATCAGGGCGTTTGTATATCGATTTGACCGATTCCGATTTTGAAATCCTAGATCATTTTGAAGGTTCTATATACAGGCGGGAGCAGATAAACGTCTATTTGCTAAAAGGAGGTGTTTCGACAGCTTCTTCTTATATCCTTAAAAATAAAAATTCTCACCTTATGAGTGATGAGCCGTGGAACCGCCAAATCTTTATTAACCAGCACCTAAACGACTACCTCGCGAAAATTTGAAATTATTGATTCTTTAAAGCACTCTTTTCGATTATCTTAATGAGTCTATTAGTTTAGACGTCTTCTGAAACATTTCCTCCCCCTGAAGTAAAGACGTTGGGTAACAAAGTCGCTGGTCTCGATCGATAGATAATAAATCCTTCGGATCTTGAATTCTCTTTAAGATACGGTTGGAATCGAACTTGTTAGAAATATCGGCAGAGATAATGATTTGACCATTAATCCATTCTAAGTTTGATATTCCAATTTCCTGGGCACGGAGTTTAAGTCGCATTATTCGTTCGAGATTTTTTGTTTCTTCGGGAATAGGCCCAAATCGGTCCATTAGTTCATCATTAAACTGATCGATTTCATGCTCGTTATTCGCACTTGATATTCTCTTGTAAAGAACAAGTCGGTCGTTTATATCGGGTACATACTCTTCTGGTATTCTAATAGAGATCGGAATTCGTATTTCGGTGTCGGAGGTAGCCTTAATTTCTTCTCCACGTAATTCGCTTACTGCTTCCTCCAATAAGCCGTTGTAGGTCTCGAAACCTACTGCCCCTAGGTTTCCAGACTGCTCTGGCCCCAAAAGGTTTCCAGCTCCTCGGATTTCTAGGTCGATTTGCGCAAGTCGAAATCCACCACTTAGATGATCAAGCTGTCGAAATGCGCCTAGTCGTCTCGTCGCATCCGATGTCAACGTCTCCTCTTCGGGCACTAAAAAATACGCGAATGCCGGTCGATCACTCCTCCCCACTCTCCCTCTAAGTTGGTATAGCTGGGCTAAACCCATCGCGTGAGCCCGATCAACGATAATCGTATTTACGTTGGGTAAATCGAGACCGCTCTCGATAATTGTTGTGCATAACAATATGTCGCCCTCTCCTTCATCAAATTTCCTCATTTCATTTTCCAATGCACCTTCACGCATCTTCCCATGCGCGATAATGACCCTGGCTTCAGGTACTAATTTGGAAATAAAAAGTCCAACCGATTCGATTGATTGAACTCGGTTATGAACATAAAATATCTGTCCTCCTCGTTTGATCTCACGTAGTATAATTCCCCTAACCATTGCTGGATCAAAGCGGGAGATCTGCGTTCTGACTGCCAAACGTTTAGGTGGAGCGGTGTTTATAACAGAGAGGTCTCTTATTCCAGTTAATCCCATTTGTAAAGTTCGCGGGATTGGCGTTGCTGTTAGCGTTAAAACATCTATGGAAGATCGTAAGTCCTTAAATTTCTCTTTGTGTGTGACGCCAAAACGGTGTTCTTCGTCAATTATTACAAGACCAAGATCTCGAAATTGGATATCTTTTTGAAGTAGTCGGTGTGTGCCAATAACGATATCAACGTTGCCCGAAATCAACCCCTCAATCGTATATTTATTTTCTTTTCCAGTACGGAATCTGGAGAGAGATTCAATACGTATTGGGTAATCAGAAAAACGTTTTTCAAATGTTCGAATATGTTGTTGACATAAAAGCGTTGTCGGTACGAGGATAGCAACTTGTTTTCCATCCATAACCGCTCGAAAGGCAGCCCGTAAGGCTACTTCTGTCTTTCCGTAACCTACGTCTCCGCAAATCAACCGATCCATCGGTTGGGCTATCGACATATCGTTAAGAGTTTCTTCAATTGCTCTTGCTTGATCAGAAGTCTCTTCAAATTCAAACCCTGCATCGAAGTTGTCTTGAAATGAATCTCTTTCAGAAAATTGGAAACCTTGTGCGACTTTTCTCTGAGCTTGTAGTTTGAGCAGGTCTTTCGCTAATCGAAGAACGGAAGTTTTTACAGACCGTTTAGTCTTTTCCCATGTTATTCCTCCTAGTCGATCCAGCTTCGGTTTCTGAGACTCCGAGCCTAGATACTTTTGTATTGCACCAAGGCGATGAGCCGGAACAAACAGACGATCTCCGTCTTGATATTCCAATCGCAGAAACTCACCTTTATTTGTTCCTAAGGTCAACGATACAAGTCCACGATAAACGCCGATCCCGTGTTCGAGGTGTACTAAGAATTCACCGGATTTTAAATCTTTTAGTTCACTGCCGTCATTTTGAGAGAATTCCGTATTTATTCGCTTGGTTTTTTGACGGATGCCGAAAAGTTCTTCCTCCGTTACAACAACTAACCTTATTTCAGTAAAGACAAATCCCGTAGAAAGCGTTGCCACCCTAATTTCAAGATTTTCTTTACCCCAATTGTAGTAGGGAGTAGATTCCCGAATTGGTTCAACGTCTACATCGTAATTGCTCAATAACTTTGCTAACCGAGAAGCACCGGACAAACTTCCTGAAGATAAAACTACTTTAAACCCTCTGGAGTTCCATTCGTTGATTGATTTCACTAGCGGACTTAAGGCGCTATCGAGTTTTCGGGATACCCTAAGAGCTAAGGAAAGCTCTTCATGCGTCTCGCATTTTAGATCGAGAGAAATACGTTGGGCTTTGCTGATTCCCAATGGGTCGAGCACAATTGGATTATGTTTTCTAAGAAGTTCTAGAAGTTGGTCTTTTTCCAAAAATATCGACTGCGGTTCCGCTATGAGCCGGAGAGAATTTTTGGCTGTCTCATAATTTTCGCTGATTTGTTGATAAAATTCTTCAAGGTGAGTTTCCGATTCCGAACTATTGACCCACAGCACTTGAGCGGCCGAAGGAAAATAATCAAAGAAGGTCTCCATCTTAGGTTGGATCAACGATGCGAGAGCTTCAGCTCCGGCTGGAAGGTGCCCCCGCAGTAAAGAGTCAATGAATTTATCAGTAGTTTTTTGAGATACATCGAGAGAGTCACCTAGTTTTCTGATCTCCTCACCTCTGTGTACTATCGTTTCTCGATTAAAAAGTATCTCGCGCGCAGGAGAAATAGTTACGGTACGGATAGAGAGCTCGGATCGCTGACTGGACGGGTCCATTTCTCGGATAGATTCTAATTCGTCTCCAAAAAATTCTAGCCGAATGGGTTTTCTTCTATGGGGAGGGAAGATATCTACAATTCCCCCTCGAACGGACAGTTCACCCATATCTTCAACTGCAGTTTGCCTCGTGTAACCTG
>CAYOGP010000089.1:0-5147 GCA_964403555.1 uncultured Spirochaetales bacterium
AACACGAACGATCGTCTTCCCACAACCCTCGTCGGAAGTTATTCTCAACCCGACTGGCTAATCAATCGTGATGCCCTCGCGAAACGATTTCCACCAAGGGTTCGTGCTAAAGAGCTTTGGCGAATTGATCCGGAATTTCTCGAAGAAGCCCAAAATGACGCAACCCTCCTCGCCATTAGAGACCAGGAAGTCGCAGGACTAGACATCGTGACAGACGGTGAAATAAGAAGAGAGAGCTACTCCAATCGATTCGCTAACGCCTTGGAAGGAATCGACTTGGACAATCCCGGAAGTGCTCTTGATCGCTCGGGGCATCCTAACCCCGTTCCTCGAATAGCTGGAAAAATCTCACGCAAACATCCAGTTGAACTAAGCGCTTTAAAATTCCTTCTGGAGAACACCGATCGAAAAGTAAAAATGACTCTTCCGGGCCCATTTACGATGAGTCAACAAGCTCAAAACAACTACTACTCCGACCCTGGAGACGCAGCGATGGACTACGCACTTGCTGTGCGCGCAGAAATCTCCGACCTAATCCAACATGGATGTGACGTTGTTCAAATCGATGAGCCCTATATGCAAGCGCGGCCCGAAGCAGCCCGTGAATACGGGATAGCTGCGCTTGAGTCTGCTCTTGAAGGTATCGATGGAACCACATGTGTTCATATATGCTTTGGCTACGCTGCAATCATTCATGAACGTCCCTCTGGATACTCTTTCCTACCTGAATTTCATTCCTGCTCAATTAAGCAAATTTCGATTGAAACTGCCCAATCAAATCTAGACACCTCCATTCTTAAGAAACTACCAGAAAAAGACATCTTACTTGGAGTGCTAGATCTCTCTACTGATGATGTCGAAACTCCCGAGCTAATTGCCACTCGAATCCGAAGTGCTTTAAATCATGTCGATCCTGAACGGATTGTTGTAGCCCCTGACTGCGGTTTAAAGTATCTAACTCGACAGGTGGCGTTTCAAAAGTTGGAGGCAATGGTAGGCGGCGCAAATATCGTAAGACGAGAACTCGGGAAGTAAACCAATACCTACAGAACTAAGGCTTCTGAATTTGTTCAGTTTCTGCCCCTTCCCATCGTTCAAAGAAAGTATGTTCTGAAGCGGGGCGTCTTCCTACCGGGCCGAACTTACCGATCGGGTAACCGATAGGGATAACTGCAACGATCCCAAAAGTCTCGGGAATTTCGAGCAGTTCAACACATTCTTTCTCAAAAACCTGGTGAATTGATGTCAAGCTAGCACCAAGACCTAAAGCCCTACACGCAAGTAAAATGTTTTGTATGCACGGATAAACTGATCCATAAGAAGGCGGAGCTAACCCTACTCTCTCATCATCCTTGACACCAAATGGCCAATCTCTTTTTCCGCAAACAAACAGTAATACCGGAACGTTTTGTATCTCTTCTCCAAACGCAATTGCGCGTCTGAGGTTCCTAGCGTCAGGTGATGTATCGTTTTCATCTGGCAAAATCTTTGCAAACGCTTTCTTTATCGCCGCGCCGTAGCTCGCCCCAAACTTTTCGCGAGTTTGCGCATCTCTTACGACGATAAATCGGTAAGGCTGTGTTCTCAGGCCACTGGGAGCCCATCCTCCCGCGGTAAGCACTCTATTGATTAATTCTTGAGGAACTGTCTCGGAGCTAATCCTGCGCATAGGCCGCATCGTCTCCATAATATGGAAGACATCGCGCTCCATTAAGATCGTCCCTTGGAAAGGAAGGCATTGAGATCTTTTGTAAGTTGGTCGGATACCTGTTTTATCATTGGCTGAATCGACACTCGCTCTTTGTATTCCGCCAAAGCCTGATCCTCCTTGTAGATATCCCAATCGTACAGTTTGGTGGTATGCAGGTTTGTGAATTGCAGATGAAAATAAGCCGCTATGTCTGCGTATGAGTATTCCTTGCCAGCAATAAAAGGCTCAAAAACAGCTAGTTGCTTCAGAGCTCCAAGCCCCTTTTCGATCACAGGGCTTTGCGATTTAATTGCGGCCTCATCCCGCGGAGCTCCAAAATCAACCATCGTAATGAGAGCCCTCGCAGCTGCATCGACATACAATTCGACCGTCCGAATAATTTCTTTGGTTTTTGCTTTCTCCCAGGAATCGCTCGGATACAAGCGAGGATTGGGTTGAATTTCTTCAAGGTAGTCAAAGATCACATTAGTCTCGGAAAGCGTGCTGCCGTCCTCCCTAACGACATATGGAACCTTCCCCATTGGGCTCGCTGCCACCACTTCCGGAGCGTCCCCCGGCATCGTTGGGACTTCCTCAAAAGGAACCCCTTTTTCGAGAAACGCTGCTTTCGCGACACTAAAATAGTTACTTATGCTAATCCCATAAAGTTTCATCATGACTGGAACTCCTTCTTGGTTTTCTCTCATAATATTACGTTTTCAGGATGAGACAAAACACAATAGCCGATAATATCCGACCCTATGTTCTATGAACCCAACGGAAAAAAAGATCATGGTCTACCACACGACCCTTTTAAATCCCTCGTTGTCCCAAGACCTATTGGATGGATCAGTACATTGGACTTAAAAGGTAACGTCAACCTTGCACCATACAGCTTCTTCAACGCCGTATGCTACGACCCCTGCATTGTTCTCTTTTCAGCCAGTGGTCTTATCGACGACCCCCAAAAACATTCCCGACGTAATGCTGAAGAGACTGGAGAATTTGTCTGCAATCTAGTTTCCGAAGAACTTCGCGAACAGATGAACATAACCGCCGCCCACGTAGGTCGCGGCGTGGACGAGCTTGCCTTAGCGGGATTGACCGCCGAACCTTCCCGGACGGTCAAACCGCCGCGGGTGCTGGAAGCCCCTGCACATCTGGAGTGTCGATATCTAAAAACGGTTGAATTCGAGAGCAACCTCCCAAACCAAAGTCATGGAGTAGTATTCGGTGAAGTAACTGGAATTCACATTAAAGATGAGTTCATAAGTGCTGGATTCGTTGATATTTTAAAGATTAGACCAATTGCTCGCATGGGGTATAGGGACTATACGGTGGTCGATCAAATATTTTCTATGGCTCCTCCAGACACAAAAACAGGCGCAGCACCGAAAAAGACTGGCTTCTAGGAGCTTGCTAGAGCCAGAATAAGCAGCACTCACGACCTCCAGGAGAATCCTATGAAAATCGGTTTTATGCTGCCTCAGTTCGGCGCTATGGCGACATACCAAAATATGATGGATATGGCTCAATTGGCAGAGGAGCGGGATTTCGAATCGGTCTGGGCCGCTGATCATGTAATCATGCCAACGGAAGTTTCAACTCCCTACCCATACAGCAAGTCGGCCGAATACGTCGCAGATCCAAAAGGCAATCATTTGGAACCTTTCACCATGCTCTCTTTTATTGCAGGGTGCACTCAACGCGTCCTCATGGGCTTCACCGTGATTGTTGCCCCCTACAGACATCCCATCGTTACGGGAAAAATGATGGCTTCAATTGACGTCCTTTCTCAAGGTAGATTGATTGCTGGGGTAGGCGCCGGTTGGTTAAAAGAAGAGTTCGACGCACTCCAAGTTTCTTGGAAAAAGCGTTGGGCACAGACGGAAGAGCATATCCGTATTTGGAAAGAGCTCTGGACTTCAGACGAACCCGCTTTCGATGGCAACTACTACAAATTTAAAAATGTTCAGTGCCGTCCGCAGCCCATTCAGCGACCTCATCCTCCAATCACCATAGGTGGAAATGGAATGGCCTGCTTTCGGCAAATCGTTGCGCTGGCCGATGGCTGGCAGGTTGTTTCAGAGGCTCCCGATGATGTCTACGCAACCAATGGCGATCTAGAAACGAATTTGAATACCCTCCGCAAACTTTCAGAGGAGTCAGGCCGGGACTTTAAAACGATTGAAATAACGGCCGTCATAATCGCTGGGACGGCCAAAGGGGTGCTCGAAGATCTCCCTCGTTATCAACAAATAGGTGTTGATCGTATTATTTTAGATTTTCCTGCCTTTGTCTCGGATCCCACGCAGATGAGCAAAATGCTTGAAACAATCGCGTCGAATGCCGACATGGAGTACTAAAACGACCTCCATACCCTGCCACTAAAATCTTAGGCTCTACATGCCATTCGATCACTCAGAGTTCCAGGTCGTTACTCACCTCCTTCAATTTACTAACATGCTGAGCATTTTTTAATTTTCCACCTAGCGTTCTAATGCAAAGGTGCGAAATTCCGAGAGCTTTCCAGCCAGCGACGCGTTCCCTCCATTCATGTTCACGCGGACCGACGACGGCTACACCAGTTTCCGTTCCTAACTTAAAGTTCTTGACGCCATTTTCTTTCGATATCGTCTCAAGCGAATTCCATAATTCAGGAAATTCTTCAGGAGAACAAAGGACAAAAAGGCCATCAGCCTTTGTAGCGATCCTATGTAAGACGCTCTCAACAGGCCGTGCTTTTGCGCCGATCCACAAAGGTATAGGTCGCTGCTTTGGCAACGGGTCAATGCCTGCATCGATCACCTTTTCCCATTCCCCATCAAAATTTATTTTAGGTTGGGTCCAGAGAGCCCTGAGGAGATCGATTTGCTCATCACATCGGCTTCCTCGATTGGCAAAATCTTTTCCAAGGCGGTCGTACTCCATCGAATCCGTACCCACGCCAATTCCCAACCTCAGCCTACCGCTTGATAGGAGATCTAATTCCGCTGTCTGTTTTGCCAAAAGAACCGTTTGTCTTAAAGGCAAAATAATGACCGAGGGTACGAGTTCTATCTTCTTAGTAATTGCTGCCACATAACTTAGAAGCATCAGAGGTTCGTGCAGGTGTCCTCCTTTAGTGCGGATAACTTGGTCCGGCACCCTTAAGTGAGTAAAGCCAAGTTCTTCCGCGGCTTGAGCGAAATCTCGGATCGCCTCAAGATCATCACGCAGTTCGCGAACGGGTAAGGAAACTCCAACTCTCATAAAACACTCCTGGAAATGTTTGGAACATTAAATATCAGGTTTCAATTTAGATCGTGCTGAAGAGCTTTAGTACCGTTCAGCCTTTAAGCGGTCTCGCTGGGCTTGCCTTTTCCTAGGTCCCGGCATCGAAACGAACCGAGCCTCGTGCACCTTCCTTGTTCGGATCCATTCCAAAACGAAGCACCGGAAGGTCCTGATCACACCT
>CAYOGP010000089.1:5157-7878 GCA_964403555.1 uncultured Spirochaetales bacterium
CTCGCGTAGATAGAAACAATGGGATACACAGGAACAAGTCCCTCGATTGAATCGAAGCCTTCGGGGTTCCATTCTGCCAGATCAGGTTCTCCTCTTTCCGCATAGCTAAAAACATATTCGGGATCCACCTGCAAAATCAACCCGTCGCCATTCTCCGCAATTTTAGATCGCGTAAGATGAAGACCATCTATAATATTTAACTCCTCGCCAGACAGGACATGTGCGTTTTCGAGGCGTATATCGAGCACTGTCGAATCTTCTATCGACACGGTCCCTTGAGAAAGGTCGTGCCTATGAGTCAAATCCACAGTCGCCATCTCGATTTTAAAACCCCAATGCTCCGACAGAGGTGCCGCAGCTTCCGCGGAATCTATAAATGCCTGCAGGAGAAATGCCCGTGGCCTAATTCCTGCCCTCGCCACCAATCTAACCTGAGCTAACGAAAAGGGGCCAACAGGACTCACAGGATATTTAGCAACAGAAATCACAGCATAGGGTGGTATCGACGGGTGCAAGGCTGGTGGAATCAATTCGATCGCGCCCTCTTCCTCAACCTCGCAGCTAAATTGCAAGATTTCTGCCCCAGGCAGATTCCAAGCATCTTCAGGTAGTGATTTCAGCTGAGGGCAAGACCCAAGAGCACGGACTACATCTAACGATCCAGAAAAAGGCATAAATTTCCCTCTTTAAGATTCTATCTCTCTTGCGCGAATGCCGGCATGACCTCATCCGCAAACAATTGAAGGCTCTCAAGAACTTGATTTTGTGAAATAATTTCGGCCGCATTCAGCATGAAAGTTACTCGATCGACACCTGTAGTTTCCCACTGCTTTAATACCTGGACTAAACGTTGAGGACCTCCCACGGTCAGACCTTCCGGCACACTTTTTCTGTCAGTCGGTGCAGCCGCCTGACGACGTAAAGACGGCAGCAGGCCCGCGGTTGGATATGCGGGGGTCGGAAACACCTCTTTAGCCATATCCAGTTGCCCAGCTAAGTAGTTGAAGTGACGAGCCATCCTCAGGCCGGTCGTTTCGCCAGTCTCATCATCTGCATGGCAGTAAAGAAAATTTATTGCATTCACTTGGTCATTTACGAAGGCACCGGCCGGATTGCAGTTCTGAATCCGATGACGATATTCCTTTACCTTATTCTCTTGGTCCGCAAAAGAATTAAAAGAAACACCCAAGCTTCCTAGGCCCCGATCCCCTGCCTCAATATGGGTTTCTGGGCTCGTGCAAGCTACCCACATCGGTGGATGAGGTTTCTGATAAGGCTTCGGCAAGACCGCCCTTGAGGGCATCGAGAAGAATCGCCCTTCGTGCGAATACCTCTCTTGCGTCCACATTTTGGGAATCGCGTGCACGAATTCATCCCATGACTGCTTCGTAGTATCAAGATCCGCTTGGAACCCTCCTAGCTCTACCCATGTTGCAGATCTTCCTGTTCCGAATTCCAAACGACCATCGGAGAGGATATCGAGAAATGCTGCCCTTTCCGCTATTCGGATCGGATGGTTGAATTCAGGAACGCAGGTCACGATACCGTGACCAACATGAATCCTTTCGGTCTCCCTAGCGCATGCCGTTAAGAATAACTCCGGAGCGGAACAGTGAGAGTACTCTTCAAGGAAATGGTGTTCCACAGCCCAAACCTGATCAAAGCCCAGCTCGTCTGCCAGGCGAACCTGCTCCAGCGCGTTGTTGATAACTGTTCGCTCTGCCTCTTGATCCCAAGGCCTCGGCACCGATAGTTCATAGAAAATCCCGAATTTCATTGCAGCTCCCGACCCCCAATCACCTATATACTCCCACATGTCAGTACCAACCCGCCACCACTGGAGAAAATATGGCCAGCCCTGAGAACGAGAAGCTTATAAAAATCCTCTGGAAGAACCATCCAGGAGAGTCCAGCTATGAAGCAATGAAGGACAATGTCGACAAAATGCGCGAAAACATGGTCGAAATGACCAAGAGGTTCGTACCTGCAGACGACTCTCAGATAGAGAGAATCGATGCGGATGGGGTACCGGGGGAATTCGTCCGTGCGGCCGGTACGGGCCTCGAGCCGGTGGTTCTCTACCTACATGGCGGGGGTTACGTAATAGGCTCCACAGCTACCCACCGAGGCCTCGTAGATCGCCTTTCTCGCGCCTGTGGCGGTCGAGTCCTTTCCCTGGACTATCGACTCGCCCCAGAAAATCCATTCCCAGCAGCTCTTGAAGATGCCACTACCGCTTATCGATGGCTGCTAAAGCAGGGGATCCCTTCCGAGAAAATAGTAATTTCGGGAGACTCGGCAGGCGGTGGACTGGCTCTGGCCACGCTCGCCGCCCTTCGCGATGCCGGTGATCCTCTCCCTGCCTGTGCCGTGCCTATCTCACCATGGACTGATCTTAACGGCACCGGGGCGTCAATTGAAACGCGAAAGGAGCTCGACCCCATGGTCGAGATTGGAGGCCTTCTTGGAATGGCACGCCTCTATATTGGAACCGAAGATCCGCTCAACCCCTTAGCATCTCCCTTGCACTTGGACCCCAAAGGGTTTCCGCCGCTCCTGATCCAAGTTGGTGATTACGAGATCCTTCTAGACGATTCAACTCGATTCGCAGCGAAGGCTGAAAACGCTGGCGTAGACGTTACACTCGAAGTCTGGCCGGAAATGGTGCACGTTTGGCATTGCTTCGCACCGATGATACCCGAGGGGCAGGCGGCCATTGAA
>CAYOGP010000090.1:0-7858 GCA_964403555.1 uncultured Spirochaetales bacterium
TTGGGCGTAGCGCTCGACTACTTCGATGACTACACAGGAATCGTCTTCCGCTTGGAGTCTTCATGGAGTAATGATGTGCCGGTTACGAATACCGATGATCTGGACTGGTATTCCACTAGTGACTTTACCCAGTTCTCACTTGGTATGGACCGACCGACCTTCATCAAGTGGTTGAATCCGCTACGAACGTTCTTTATCTCAAGTCAGATCTTCCATACTTACTGGATGGATCATGATGGAGATAATCAGAACGGCTTCATGATGGACCGCCATAACTGGATCATCACATTCTTCATCCAAGGTAACTACCTGCGAGACCGCTTGACCCCTCAAGCATTCATCGTATGGGAAGAACACTCGGGTGCATGGGTGTCTGGTTTCCAGGCTCAGTACCTGCTTACGCAGAACTGGAGCATTGTTGGTGGTATCCACGCAATTTGGGGATCAGCCACAGAAAACCGACACGCAATCGGACCGTTTACAGGGTTTACCCTTAATCGAGCCGGTGGGTCCATTGACGGCCAGGCTTCGGCCGGCGGTCATAGGAATCCTGAGAGCGTGAATGGTCTGGCTCAGGAAGGCATCGCTTCCCTAGGAGAAAGGGACGAGGTCTTCTTGAGAATTCGGTACTCCTTCTAAGGAGCACACGAATTCGCCCTTCAAGGGCGGACCTTAAGAGATTCCGGGCCGGGTGGTAGTAATACCATCCGGCCCGAGTCGTTTCGGGGTCCTAAAATCGAATTAGCGAGCACAAGAACGACGAGATCTTGGGCTACTGTTCATCGAGCCGTTGTAAGTTAATTTGGGGGCATAAAGGGCCCTTAGAGGGGACATAAGCAGCGACTTGCGGGGAGTTTTTGTGAAGGTGAAGAGAAACGCAGCCCTTTTATTGAGCGCAATCGTCTGGCTGACGGGTTGCCAAGAGCATACGGACCACCATCGGGAACGAGCCCTAGAGGTGGCTAGAGAGGCACTTGGCAGAGAGCGCCTTCATGAGTTCGAGTACGATCGCGTGAGAGCCGCAGGTATTCTCTTAGATGAGGGATCGGTCGAAGGGGAAGAAGTTCTGATCGAAGCGCTAACCAGTGGCGCTGAGACCGCCCGTCAAGCGGCTGTTGGTGCGGTTCTGGCAGTTCGAGGGCGGAAAGCGATGGATTGGTTTGGACGTATTTCATCACAAAACGAAGACCTTAAAAGAGCAGTACTCGAAGGCCTTAGATTTAATCCGCGCCCGGATTCGGCGGATGTGATTCGAGAGGGCATTGTTTCCAGGGATCCAAAGCACCAAGTGGCAGCGTTAGATGCCGCGGCTTTGGTCGGGGATCCCTCACTTCTCCCTCTAATTGAAGAGAAGATGGTGACGCTGGATGACGGCCGAATGCGCGCCTATGCAGCCTGGGCTGCCGCTTCTCTTGGGAGTCAAAGGTTGGAGACTTGGATCGGCGAGAATGTTAGGAGTAAGCTGGACCTCCAGAGGGAAGTAGCCGCAGCCTGTTTAGGCTTTATAGACTCTGAATGGGGTGCCATAGAACTCGAACGACTGAGGTTCGATCCACAAGCGAGAATACGTATTGCCGCCGCAGCGAGCCAGATTAGGCACGGCGTAACTGATGCTAAGAAGTATTTGACGCAACAGGTGTTAGGCAACGACGATCGGCTGGCCGAGATTGCAGCTGGAGCCGTTAAGAGGACTAGTCCGGACTATGTTGCTGAACTCGCCGAGTTTGTCCTTTCGGACCCGGGGGTCGAATGGAAACCTGCAGGCAAAGTTTTTGAAGCTCTCGGCTGGGCTCGTGAGGCTGATGCCCGAGGGGCGCTTGAACGAGCCCTTTCACCTGAACGGCACGAAGAGGTTCGGCTTCAGAGCATTTGGGCGATTGGCTGGCGAGGCCGTTCTGATGAGCGTGATTTGTTAGAACCTCTGATGGAGGACACCAGTGTGGCCATTCGAGTTATGGCCGCGTGGGCCTGGCTCTACAATAGATCTGGTGGTTACGCTGAAGGAACGGGATTTCTCTCTTCTGATCGAAGTTTTTAACCCTGGGGTGCTCGCCTTCGGCTTTCACGTGGGGGTCCAGGGTCTCGGTGGGCGCACTTTTCTCGGTCTAGAAATAAAACATCTGAGTCGCCAATCGAAATGACCCGATCTGGAGTTCGACGATAGTTCTGCCCTCCGATTGCGGCTCTAATTCGGTCCACATTCACGAGAGGTGGAGGAGAATGACCAACGCCTCTAAGGTGGAGACCGCACAGATAAATTTTCCCGCTTCCGGGAGGCCCTTCGTTGTACAGCAGATACGCGTAACCTCCACTAGGTACCGTGAAGGTCATTACACCTCCGGAGCTGGGCTGACGCCCCGTTTTTGCTCCGTGCTTCTCCATTAGGATGTCTATTGCGATGCCTCGAAGCATGCCCATCCAAAGGCCTGTCTGTTCCCTGAAGACGCGTTCGACCGACTTTTCGGTCTCATCACCCTGTGGCTCGGGAACAATCGCGTAGCCGCCATAATACGGCTGGACAGTACCTACACAACCGATCGCAAGAGAAAGGAGGAGTACGGCTATAGCTGCGGAGGCAGTGGATCGGAAGCAATTTCTCATCATCTTCCTATTCGAAGGCTGTCCTTTACGTCGTGCGACGCGATTGTGGACGGTCGGGGTGAGAGGGTGCGTGCACCTGCAGTCTGTGTATAACTAAAATAGCGCTTCCCGCATAATCTTTAGAGGGAGAGTCGGTTTTTGAGAACAAATTTGACCTCGGTTAAAAAAAATGGCTAAACGTCATGGTTTTTCGACGCCGACTGCCTACAGTCGGGGATCGTCAGACCAGTGGTGGTATTGTCGCTTGGTCGATAGCCTAGACGAACTCAGATCGACTGGTGTCCGGAGTGAGGTCGAGACAAGCTTGTGAGAAAAGGCACGTGAAGTCCTAATGACGGAAGAACTTATCAAGCCTCGTGCCCCAGGTCCTAATTACGAACGGACTCGTCGATGGGCCCTTATTGCACTCGCATTTTCGGTAATAGTCCACATTTTGATTTATTTGTACCTTCAGGCTCTTCCCCTTGGACTTTCAGGCCCACCTGGAGAAGAGAGGGATGTGGCGTTGGAGCTGTCGCCCGATGCACCAGCAACCTCGGAGGCAGTTGCCGATCCCCAGCCTCTTCCTCGCCCGAAACAAAACGTCCGTGTTGTAAGGCCGCTTCCGACCGAAACTCTTCGACCTGACACGATTACTGCCGAAGCGACTCAGATTTTCGAGACGATGCCCAGCCCAACCTTACAGGTCACACCATCATTCGGCTCAGGCGCGCCCGGATCTTTTGGAAGTTTTGACGACATGCTAGATGATATGCGACGCCATGGACTTGACGTGGTTTTGGCTATCGACACGACAGGCAGTATGGGCTGGGTCATCGAGGAAGTTCGCGATCGTATCCAGGAATTGGTTCGTGTTGTAAGAGGCTTCGTGCCCAAAACCCGTTTTGGAATTGTCGCTTACAGAGATTATGACGCTTCTTACCTGACAAAGACTTTACCGCTGACTTATCGCACGCCTCGGATACAGCAATTCCTAAATCGTCTCACTGCCGAGGGCGGTGGGGATATTTTTGAAGCGATTGAACCGGCTGTCGAAGCGGCCATGCAGAAAACAGGGTTTCGGCCCCAGGCGGTACAGGTCATTATAATCGTCGGTGACGCTCCACCGCACCCGGAGACGATGGGAAGACTGCTCAATAGGGTCTCCGGCTTTCGCGGTCGAGGAGGAGTGGTGACTCTTCTAGATGTTTCTCTGATTTCTAATCCTGAGGTTTTGCGGAAGCTTCACGGAATTGAATCTGCGTATATTGGGAAAAATTACATACCTCAGTTTCACGAACTCGCAGCTGCGGGTGGGGGTGAGGTTGTCAATCTGCTCGGGACTACTCAGGTAGCCCGAAATTTAGCTGTCGCAATTTTTGGTACACAATGGCTCGATTGGCTCGTGCCATTTCTCGGAGGACTGGAATGATGCATCGGTCTCTTGTTGCAATTTTTTTGTGTTTTTTAGTTGTTTCTTTCTATGGGCAAGCAAGCGCCCAGGAGGCTGAAACGGCGCCCGAAGGAGCTCCTGTTGTACAGGAAGCCCCAAGCGGTACGAATTTGGCTGACGAAGAAAGTCCAGCCTCCGATATTACGGAAGCGGTTCCTACAGATGAAGAGGTTGGGGTGGATTTCGCAGAGGTCCTCGGTTACGGCGGACTTGTGGGATATGCAATTGTCGCTCTCTCCATCGTAGGAATAGCCCTTGCAGGCATTTTCTTCTTCGAGCTGAGGCAGGGAGCCCTGGTGCCCGGAAGTCTTGCTCAGGAAACAGAGGACAGTCTGAGGAAGGGAGACTCTAAAACGGCTCTCGACCAAAGTCGCGCGAGTCAGACCTTTTTAGGACACCTGTTGAGCTCGGGTCTTGAAACTCTGGGAGATGGCCGACCTGAGGCACGAAATGTGATGGCGGATGCATCCGAGAGCTGGATGAACGGCGTTGTGAGAAGAATTGAATACTTGAACCTCATAGCAACCGTTGCCCCGATGCTCGGCTTGCTCGGTACAGTGACAGGGATGGTAAAAACTTTTGCGGCCCTTTCTCAAGCGACCGGGCCAGTCGACCCTGTGAAACTGTCGGCGGGAATTTTTCAAGCTCTCGTTACGACCATGATGGGTTTGACAGTGGCTATTCCCATTTTGCTGCTGTACACGGTCCTACGGAATAGGGCCGACCACGTTCAGGCAATGGGAATCGCCACCGGCGAGAAGGTCTTGGCGGCCTTGCCCGACGATTTGGCTTCGGGTAGAGGTTCCTCAGATTCATGAAACGTACGAGTAGGGCAGCTTGGGGTCGCCTCGGTGCGGTTTTGATGCCGTTAATCGATTTGGTGATGCTTCTTGTGTTGTTTTTTGCTCTTGCTCAAGGAGTAATTCAACAGCCCTTGATTGAACTGGACTTGCCGAAGGCTACGCAAGCTAAAGAAAATGAACGACCTGGGTCGGAGCCAGTAATTTCCGTCACCGACCAAGGCGATATTAATCTTGACGGCGAGCCTGTTACGATGGATGTCCTTGCTTCTGCTCTCTCCTCCCAAGGAATACGGATGGTACGTTTGCGAGGAGACGGGCACGTTGATTATGGAGTGATGAAACGTGTGCTGTCGGTTCTTCGGGCAGAAGGAGTGCCCAACGTGCGGTTAATGGTCAGTCCTTATGATGGCAATGAGGAATCCCCGTGAGCCGGCGTCGAAGAGAAAAAAAAGACGTAGCGGGACGGACTTTTGCCGCAACGTCCGGACTGACGCCGCTTGTCGACGTAGTTTTCCTACTCCTTTTGTTCCTCGTGCTCACGGCTCGTTTTATTCCGAGAGAAGATAGATTTGAAGTTCGTTTACCCGAGAAGGAGCCGCCTGCCGTTGAGCAGTTTTTGGAACCCTACCGAATTGCTCTCCAAGTCACGGAGTCTGGTCCCGCAATTTTTGCAGGAGGAGTGCGGATGGGTTCAGTTGCGGAGTTAAAGCAAAGGCTCAGCGAGTTGGGAGAGACTATTCCTATCGTCGTAGTGGGTGAGGCTACCGTTCCATACTCGTTGGTCGTGGATGCCTACGATGCTGCGATTTCTGTTGGCCGACAAAAAGTGACCCTTGGTGAATTGGGAGATGCTCTTTGATAAAAAGGGTGGCACGCAATGCAGTTCTCGTCTTTCTAGTGACTTTTGGATTCTCTAATCCGAGTGTTGCGGACCTTGCAGATCGAGCGAGTCGAGCAGCTCAAGCGGGAGATATTTCTCGACTTAAGAATGTGGTTCGAGATACTGCTGAGGTTTTGGGAGCGACCGAGCTGTCGGCGTCTGTTCTCGAGAGCTCTCTACGTGCTCTGGAAAGCGCCGACAGTGGTCTGAAGTCGTGGAGGGAGCGTACGGAAACTGAAATTGGTGATGATGAAGCCGCCCTTGACGATCTCTACGGGTCGCGACGATGGATGGAGATAGATCACCTTGCAGGTGAAATAGACTACTGGAAGGGTTGGGTGCTCTACCGCCTCGGGCATATTGCTAAAAGGAGAGGTGATGGGAAGACGCGCCAACGTGGATATTTTAGAGGTGCCTTACGCGCGTTCGGGAGAGCCCTTCCTCGGATTAGAGATCCTAACGTGGGAAGAGAGACTCTACTTGCGGTTGCTTCTATTCAGAGAGAATTGGGCAAACCTAAAAATGCTGCGACCACACTTGATCGCCTCGGTAGAGTATTTGCAGATGCACCGGCGGAATTTCATCGAAGAGTTGTACTAGAGCGGGCTAGAAGTGCGGCCGACTCAGGAGACCTTAAGGGTGTCTTGACACATACGCGGGGAGCTTCAGAGAAAACTGGAAGCGGTAGAGAATTGTTGATGCTTCGGGTGGAAGCGATCCTTGCAGGGGATGAGCCAGAGAAACAGCTTGCCGATTTAAGGACTGCCGCAGTCAAACTTCTCGGCGCCTCCGGCAACGCTCCAGGGCAAGTTGTCGCACATCTCGCTGCGGCCGATCTCTCCGGGAAAACATTAGTTAGTTTGAATCTCGGCGCTATCGGTGAAGTTTTAGCAGCATTGGCGTTTACTGAAGAATCTCCCGAAGTAGCGGCTTCGTTTTTGGACCGTGCACTAAGCTCGGGTAAGCCACTGCCTGGGCTTCGCCGAGAAATACTCTGGGCTCGGTTGGCGGAGGCGAGATTCCGAGAGGAAAACTACGAGCTTTCTTATAAGGCTTGTTCTTCGTTTCGTTCCCAGTACCCAAAATCCGAGTTCCGCAGCAATATGGCTCGCCTTTCCTACGATTCGGCGAAAGCCTGGGCAGCGGCCGGTGGTGGAGCGGCCTCTTCGAGAGCAGTTGCATCCGCGTCGAAATGGGTCGCGAGGGATGCTCCCGATAGCGCGGAAGCAGACCAAGTTCAGGTAGCACGTGCGCTCTCAAGGGCAGCAGCTTCCAGGAACCCCAACCGCGCAATCAGATTGTTGAATAGAGTGCCTATGGGTGCTGCAGGTGTAGAGGCAGTTGCGCTTCAAAAGGTTCTCGTACTTTCCGCGAAGGTACAGGGGGCACTTGAAAGGGCGTTACGTAAGCCTACTGACGTTCGAGGGCCAACTCGAGAGCTGGCGAAGGCATTAGGGGGAATAAGAAACCTTCCGAAGGAACTGCAGAAGACCTATGCACAAGACATCGGAGTGGCAAACGTTCGCCAGCTGATTGGGGAAGGAAAATCCACAAAGGCTCTCGAGAGATTGCTGACCTTAAATGCGGATTTTGAAGCAATGCGAACGCGATTAATGGCGCTGTGGAGAGTAGGGCGTAAGGGGGACGCACAGCATCTAGCAACCAGGCTCTTGTCGACCGGACCGGGAGGAAAAAAGTCGCGTTGGGAGCTCGCTGCACTTGTTGGGGCGGTAGCACCAGAAGATGCTCCAAACCCCGCAGTACAGGCTAAGTTATTGAAGGTACTGCGTGATACCCGTCCGAAGTCCGTAGACGGAGAGTTGGTTGCCGATCTCATTCTGAGGGAAGCCGAGGCGAGTCTACGGGCTGGCGATGCAGGACTTGCGAAAAGAAGATTGGAAGAGGTCGTTGCGGCGAACCCTCGTGCTCTCCGCACACTACATGGAACCGCAAGCCTCTATGAGTCCTTGGGAAATGCAGGAGCCGCGACTCAAGTCTGGCACCATGCAAGTAAACTCTCCGAGCCAGGGAGTCCGGCTTGGGCCAAAGCACGAGTTGGGGTTGCGAGGACTTTGCGACTGGTTCCCGAGAAAGCGGGAGATGGTTGCGCGGTTGCTGAATCAATTCTAGCGAGTGGCCGCG
>CAYOGP010000091.1:0-2258 GCA_964403555.1 uncultured Spirochaetales bacterium
ATCCCTTTTTTGTTTCCTGCAGTGCGAATAGGAAAACGTTATTACGTTGACGGAGGACTGAGAATGAACACTCCGCTGTCACCAGCTCTCCGACTCGGAGCGCAGCGGGCCTTAGTCATTTGTCTCCGCCATCCACCGCCAACGCACACTAACGCGCCTCCGTACCCAGAAGCCGTGATTAAATCCCCGTCGTTTGTTCTTGGAAAAATTTTAAATGCGCTTACTCTCGATCAGCTCGAATATGAGTTAAAACGACTCGATTTAATTAACGAGATGATCTCACAGGGAGAATTACACTACGGTTCTGACTTTCTTGAAAAAATAAACATCGCTGTCAAACAGAAACGAGGCCGCGGTTATAGTCAGGTCGAAACTCAAATCTTAAGACCTAGCGAAGATTTAGGGAAAATTGCGGGGGAAAGCATTCAGGGAGCCGGGAAGGAAATGGGTATTCTAACAAACCTACTGGCAAAGTTGGCAGCACATAATCCTGGAAAAGAAGCTGACTTACTGTCTTACTTACTCTTCGATCGAGTTTACACCAAACGGCTTATTGAACTAGGTCGTTCCGATGCGAAACTCAGACATGATGAGATCCGAGAACTTCTGGAGCCCTAGATCTCTCCAATTGCAGCTGCGTTACAACGCGCCTACGCGTATCATTTGCGACATACTCGCAATAAGGTCTAAGATACTCATCAACACTGTCATCCAGATAGCTTCCAACAAAGGGCTCTTAAGCGGACAAGAGGAACATGAACGTTTTTCGATTTTCAAAAAAGGATAGTAAGCGCAAAAGTTCACTACTCAACCAAAATTCGAATCGACTTCGCGTCCCGCCACCTGTTAAGAAAGTTACAGATCTGGAACATCCATCTTCGTGGGGCTTTCGAGATAGTTACTTCTTTGTAAATAAATTGAGAAACGTACGATTAGCTGGCGACCGCTATCCTATTTCAGGCCTAGACTTGCCTGATTTTTTACCTTGGATAGAAGACACGCTTAGCATCACACTAAATACAAACGAACCTCTCTCAAGGAAGACCTCACATGCTATACCTCCATCAAGAGCCCACCCCGAGCTTATCGCTTCTCTTGAGGATGCACTTTCAAAGGACCAAGTCTTTCTTCAAGACGAACATCGAGAACGACGAGCTCACGGTCACGCGCTCGAAGAAATGATCTCGGTCAGAGACCTTGGCTTCAAAAGAATTCCTGATGTAGTGGTGGAACCAAAAAGCGTAAAAGACATTACCCTCGTAATCGAAATTGCACGAAATCAAAAGGCGTGTCTTATGCCGTTCGGTGGAGGCACAAATGTAAGCCTTGCACTCCGTTGTCCAGAGGATGAAAACAAGCCAATAATCTCAATCGACATGAAAAGAATGAATAAAATACATTGGGTAAATCGATCAAATCACACCGCAAAAATCGAAGCCGGCGCGATCGGGCGTGACATTCAAACCCAACTTGCAGCTCTAGGGTTCACATTAGGACATGAACCCGACAGCATCGAATTTTCAACACTAGGAGGATGGATAGCGACTCGTGCGAGTGGAATGAAGAAAAACCGATACGGAAACATCGAAGATATCGTCCTTGGAATCGAAGCAGTGAGTCGGCACGGACCTATTCTTCGGCACGATGTCTTCGAACGAGAATCTACAGGGCCAGAACTAAAAGATGTATTTTTAGGATCCGAAGGTGCTCTCGGTATCATAACCAGTGCGACTGTAAAAATTTTCCCACTACCCAAGAAACAAACCTACGGTTCGATTGTCTTTCGAAACTTTAACTCTGCTCTAGAGTTTTTGTACGAACTCGCACATTCGGATGACATTCCCGCAAGTGTGCGTTTAGTAGACAATCTTCAGTTTCAATTCGGTCAAGCCTTAAAACCAAAACCGAGACGAATTGCAAGCCTTACCTCAAAGTTGAAAAAAGTTTTTCTCACAAAAATTTTAAACTATGACCTCGAAACAGTAAGCGCGTGCACGTTGGTTTATGAGGGCAATAAAGAACTTTGCTCGAGACAGAGGAGAAAAACCCTCGCTCTTGCTAAGCGATTCGGAGGAATTTCAGGAGGATCAGAAAATGGAAAGAACGGATACTCTCTCACATTCAACATTGCTTACATTCGAGATTTTGCACTTGACTACAGCGTTTTAGGAGAATCTTTTGAAACTTCAGTACCGTGGAGTAACCTTTCGACACTCTGCGATAACGTAAAGACCTTAGTTTTCCGAAAGCACAAAGAA
>CAYOGP010000091.1:2268-7735 GCA_964403555.1 uncultured Spirochaetales bacterium
TCGCGTAACTCAGCTTTACAAGACTGGAGCGTGCGTATATTTTTATTTTGCTTTTCATGCAAAAGACCTAGAAGCACCTGAAATAATTTTCGCTGACATTGAAAGAGACATCCGTTACGAAATTCTAAGATCTGGAGGATCTATCTCCCACCATCACGGAATCGGGAAATTACGGCAACATTTTCTAAAAGAATCTTTTCCCGATGAATTTTTATCCTGGCGGAAAGACTTAAAACAAGCCATGGACCCCGAAAACCTTTTCGGTCCAGGGAATTTAATCTCCTGAAAGACTATGCTAGTGAGCGTCTGTGGATTTCTATCGCTTCTGGAATACTTTTATGCCTGAATCTATTCTTTTAACAGGATCTACTGGGTTTCTGGGTAAAGTAGTTCTTCAGGAGCTTCTTAGACAGAGAGAGTCATTAAACATAGGCTCGATTTATCTTCCTATCCGTGCAACATCCCAAGAGAACGCATATATTCGCCTGAAAAATGAAATATTTGAATCGCCCTGTCTTCGAGAACTGAAATCGTTTCGGGAGGTCTCCATCAATCCCGTCTGGAGTGATTTAGATAAGCCTTTACTTGGCATTTCAGATAAAACCTTGTCAATAATTTCTCAAAAGATTACGCAAACTATTCACTGTGCAGCTACTGTCGAATTTGACTCTTCCCTTTCTAGTTCTGCCAGAACTAACGTAGGGGGTACCCTAGAACTTTTCCGCCTAACAAATAAATTTTTACATAAACCCAGATTCACATTCGTATCGACCGCTTATGTACATACTCCTACTTCTGAGCAACACCTTGAGGAAAAGCCAGTGCTTCTTCCTCGATCAGCCAGTGAAATTTATACAGAGATTTGTAAAGGAAATTTCTCCGAAAAAGACTTACTCCGGGAGACAGGACAAGCAAATAACTACACACTTTCGAAGTGTTTGGCAGAGCACCTACTGATTTTAGAATCGAGATCCGAAAATCTCCAAATTGTCCGACCATCAATTATTTCTGCGTGTCTCAACCGCCCTTTTCCAGGCTGGATCGATAGTGGCGCGGGATTTGCAGGATTCGTCGCAATGCTCGGAGCAGGTAGGCTTCGCGCAGTATCTGCCCGTCCAAATATTCTTCTTAACGTGGTTCCTTGTGATGTCGTAGCAAAAGAGATCATCCAAATAAGCAATCGCAACGAAGAAGATAGGCATTTAATAAGACAATGTGTCGCAGCTCGTGAATCTTCTTTTTCTATTAAAGGATGTAGGTATTCTATTACGAAATTTTTTAAGAGAAATCAATTATCTAAACCTCCTGATATCCGGTATGTAGGCCCAAACGAAATTGCCTTTCGAATGGCTGACTTGTTTTTCCATACGATACCTCTTCTCTACGAATCCCTAGTTCAGTATCTTGGACGAGACTTTGCGAAGGCAAAGCAGAGTCATAAAATATTGAAAAAGATTCGGCTCGCGAATAAAGAATTTTCATGTTTTACGCACCATGAATTCGATTTTTCTACAGCACTTCCAGCGGTAAAGTTTGCAAGAGATTCTTATCTAGCTCTCATTTGTGCAGGTGTAAGCGAACACCTTATCAAAAGATCAAAATTGCGACGACCCAGAAAAACTCCTGAATCTAATCAAAAAAACAATTAGACTGCGTTACACCGGAACCCGTGCGTAAGAAACTGCAAGTCCGGGAGTCTCAACTTTGGTTTGAAAAATCGAACCCTCTAAGTCAGGGTTCTCCGTATTATCTGCGGTTACGATAAAAAGATCTCGTCTCTCTGGGCCACCGAAACAAAGGCTAGTAACAGCCGAAGAGGGGATATCCAAAGTGAAATCTAATTCTCCCTCAGGCGTAAACCGATCAATACCACCACCATCATAATTAGCCACCCAGACGCACCCCAGTTCATCCACCGCAAGTCCATCCGGCAAACCTTTCTTAAGAGTTGCAAACACTTTCCTGTTCTTCAGCTCGCCATTTTTAGTCACATCATGAGCAATAACGGTTTTCGGACCTGAATCACTGTGATAGACCCTAGTCGAGTCAGGCGAAAAACCAATTCCATTTGTTATGTGAACCTTTTCATACAAGACCGTTGCCTTGCCATCTAAACCTATGCGATACAACTCTCCAGGTACATTCTGATCTCGACCAAAAGGGTCTGAACGCAATGATCCTACGAGCACTCTTCCCTCTGAATCAGTAAAGAGATCATTAAATCCTCCTACTCCGTCTTCATCGAGAAGGATCGTGGTCGTGCCGTCTTTAACGTGACAAACATTTCTACCCGTTATAACGAGCCCCCCGTCTTCATGAAGAGCAATTCCTCCCACCCCTCTTCGTTTGGGTACCACTAACTCAGTACGGCCATTTTCGTTTAAACAGTAGACGCCTCCTTTTGTAACATCACTAAAAAAGAGCTTTCCATCGTTGTATCGAGGTCCTTCGAGAAGGCCGTAACCTGAGTCAAGTAGTTCTAGTTTCGTCATTCTTAATCCTCCAAAGAGTTCTTAGAAATCTACCACGATTTTCAAGCTGCGTTAAAGAGTATGTTGAACTACCTTTAGCCCTTCATAGTTTGATAAATCGTGGCAAGCGAGGTTTATAGAAAACGGTGAGTGAGCAAGACGAGGAAATACCGGAGATAATCGAAATCCGGCCCGGGGAAGAACTCGAAGTAGAGAGAGTAGAGAACTTCTGCAAGTCCAACATCTCCGGCTTAGAAGGAAACCTTAAGGTCCTGCAATTTCCAGGAGGTCACGCAAACTTAACATATCTACTCAGGTTTCAAGAGAGGGAACTCGTTTTGCGGCGACCTCCCTTCGGACCAGTTGGTCCGGGCGCTCACGACATGGTCCGCGAACACAAAGTCCTTTCAAAACTTTGGGAACATTTTGATCGAGCTCCAAGGGCATTCGCACTCTGCGAAGACAAAAACCTGATAGGTGCAATATTTTTCGTGATGGAACGAAGAAATGGCGTAGTTGTCAGAAACTCTCTGCCAGAAGAAATTAAAAATTACCCTGACATTCAACAGCGTATAAGTTTTGCGCTGGTAGATGCCATGTGTGACTTTCATTCTGTTAACCCTGAAACTTCGGGATTAAGCGACCTTGGGAAGCCAGAAGGCTTTTTGACTCGTCAACTAAAAGGCTGGTACGAACGATGGCAACTATCCAAAGACAGAGAAGTCAAAGAGTTCGATAAATTATATAACTGGCTAGAAAAAAACCTGCCGGAATCTCCCAAAGCAACGCTCATTCATAACGATTTTAAGCTTGACAATTGCCAGTTTGATCCGAAGGATCCTGATCGGGTGCAAACTATTTTTGATTGGGACATGACTACCCTTGGTGATCCACTAGTGGACCTGGGAACACTACTAGGTTACTGGACTGACTCTCAACAAGGCGGCGAGAACGCGATCGTCACTTTGATGGCGCAGCCCGGATTCCCCACACCTGCAGAAATCGCTGAAAGATATGCCCGAAGAAGGGACGTCCCGTTGGAGAGCATTTCATGGTATGCAAGCTTCGCGCTGTGGAAAACTGCTGTCGTTGCTCAACAGATATTTATTCGATTTAAGAGGGGGCAGACAAAAGATGAACGCTTTATTGCTTTTGGCGACCAAGTGCCCGTTTTATGCAAACTAGGACTCGAAACCACCCAAGGACTCCTTTCGTAACGCTTTCCAGTAGAGCTAGGGTGTATTGGGAAGCACTAACTTCTGGCCCGGATAAATCCTATCAGGATCCACAATTCGGTCCCGGTTTTCTTCGTATATCATTCGATGCTGTTCCAAATCCCCATAACGGTCTTGCGCTATAGATCCGAGGCTGTCTCCAGCCTGAACTTCATACGTTGAATCGGAATTAGAATTTGACCAGTCAGTTCCTCGAGATCCTTCGATGTCAGAAATAAACTGTTCTTCCGCCTCGGCTAGATCCGAAGATACCTGTTCTTCGGCGCTCGAAACTCGAGGCATACCACCCTGCAGAAAGAGAGATGAGAATCCGAGGATTCCGCAAAATAATGGCCATGCAATAAACCTCTCGCCGAGTTTGCTCATCTATCGTTCTTACTCCTAAGTATTAAACAAGGTCCCAAGTGATACCTGAGAGTCAGTTGCACGGCGAGCCTTCTCTTCGTTCCCCGAGGGGCTCGTCTATAATTATGTTCTTGCGAATAAGTCGACGACGATGCACCCTGCGGATCGAGGGCAATTCATTGCAGGTATCTCAGGCTTAGGACAAAACTTGGACCACCGACAAGCGGGCGAAAGAAATCGCCAGGAAAAAATAAAGGGGAGAACATGCTGATTAAACGAGGCGATACCTACGATGAGGTCTACAACAATTTTAAATGGGATGTACCGGACCACTACAATATCGCTTCAGACGTCTGTGACAGGTGGGCCGACGATCCGTCTCGTGTTGCACTTGTTTACGAAGACGAAAATCAAAAGATTGAAACCTTTACTTACCAACAAATCCAAAAATTCTCGAACCAGTTAGCAAACACACTTCAGAATTTAGGCCTAGGTCGCCAGGACCGAGTGACCCTACTACTAGCCCAAGACCCGGAAGCCGCGATCGCACATGTG
This sequence comes from uncultured Spirochaetales bacterium, assembly GCA_964403555.1. Lineage (GTDB taxonomy): Bacteria > Myxococcota_A > UBA9160 > UBA9160 > UBA6930 > UBA6930. The sequence continues at coordinate 6,875 of CAYOGP010000091.1, forward strand.
GCCTGCTGGAAAGCAGGCATGGTTTCATGCCCAACATCCGTACTTTTCGGCGGAGATGCGATTACCTATCGCGTGAATGACAGCGGTGCAAAAGCCCTCATTACAGACTCTGTAAATTTTCCAAAAGTCATGGCAGTTAAAGACGACTGCCCAACGCTAGAGCATGTATTCGTGGTTGATGGCGACCCGGACGGATCTCTTCCTTTCTGGGAAACGATTGCAAAGGCTGATGATAAATTTTCAAATGTCGACACGGCGGCAGACGAACGAGCATGGATCAGTTACACCTCGGGAACTACAGGGCTCCCTAAAGGATCAGTCCAGCCCCACCGAATGATGCTTGGACACATGCCTGGACTCGAATTTGCCTTTGATTTTTTCCCTCAAGAAAATGATGTAATTTGGTCTCCCGCCGACTGGGCTTGGATGGCAGGACTTATGGACATTATTATGCCAGGCTGGTTTCATGGAATCACAGTCGTCGCGTCTGCCATGAAAGGATTCGACACTACAGAGGCATTCCGTATTTTATCCCAACATAAAGTTACGATAGCTCTCCTGACACCAACGATGCTTAAGATGATGAGGCAAGTACCCGATGCCACCTCAAGTTATGACTTAAAACTTCGAGCAGTAATGTCCGGAGGAGAAGCTGTCGGCACCGAACTTCTAGACTGGGCAAAAAGAGAACTCGACCTCACTATCAATGAAGTATTTGGACAGACTGAATGCAACATGGTCCTCGGTAACAACGGAAATGTGATGGACATTAAACCGGGATCACTCGGAAAATCTTTACCTGGACACCACTGCGCAATTGTTGACGACGACGGCAACGAGGTTCCTTCTGGCACTCCGGGA
>CAYOGP010000092.1:0-7686 GCA_964403555.1 uncultured Spirochaetales bacterium
CAGGGTGGAGCCTCTGCGTAAGATTTCTGACCACATAAGAAAAGGGATTGCGAGGCCTGGTATTGAGCCGTATAGAAGGGATCCGATTCCTAACCCTGTGACTTCAGCTGAGCCTAGTCCTTCATGCCAGAGGCTTACGAAGCTTAGACAGACGAATGACATGGCGAGTTGTACGGCAACAAAGAACGGGGCATTTGGACCCAAAAGGCCAGATTTCTTTACTAACACCGAACCAGAAGCCCACGTGGCTGCGGCTAGTAAGATCGAGATTAGACCGATAGGGCTGATAGTAGATGAGTCAGCAGTGGTAGGGGACGCAATCAGCGCAGCACCACCAAAGCCTAAAAAGAGTCCTATAAGGCCTCCTGAAGTTGGAGATTCTGCTAGAAACGCCCTCGCGAAAATGACCATAAAAAAGGGCATTGTATTCACCAAAACGGAAGCCAAACTCGCTGACACATATTGAAGGCCAAAAGTAAAGCAGATGCTTGAAACCGTTGTTAGGTGAAAAGAAATCCAGAAAATCCCAATCCATTCTCTTTTTGTTTTTGGGGGAGGGAACCCAAAAGTAAGGGAATAAAGAACAAGAACTAATGCAGCTATACCGTTTCTTAAGGCTGAGAGTGTGAATGGGTCGAAGGTGTCGAGAGCAACCTTCATAGCAACGAAGTTAGACCCCCAGAGAAATGAGACGATAAGCACGAGAGCAAGAGTTGGGAGTTTTGCGCCGGCCATTTCGGAGGCTTTTGTTTTATTCATGTTCCGGACTATCTGAAGGTGAGCGTTTAATTATTTAACTTCGAAACTAATCTTTCCGAAGACGCCGTAGTCCGCTTCATAAGCCCCAGTTTCTGCTTTTTTAGGTCGGCCCAACGCGCCACCCAGGATAATCATTCCCTTCTCTACTGGGTAGCCCTGAGAGAGAATATGATTGATAGCCCAAAATGCTCCCTCCCAAAGTTCGTCAGATCCTGGAGCTTCATAGGAATGAAAAAGCTTGGTGTTTCGAGTCATAGATATTGTTAATTGGGAAAGATCTAGATCGGGAGGGTTTTTGGAACCTAGTAAGTATGATGTAGCTAACATGTTGACTGCCACTAGATCTTCCGGGATCAAGGGATCCATTGATTTCAGCGTAACATCAGGCAATTCAATTGCCGGACGTAGATAAGCGATGGCCTCTTTTGCGGCTATAACATCTTCCAAGGGTTCTGTTAGATCTACTCCTAGTTCAAAAGCGATTTCAGTCTCAAGCCAGAGTAATCGGTAGTCGCTAAGTTTCAAAGTCGGAGAGCCGGTAAGTCTTCCTTGTGGAGGAAGTACGCCTGTCGTAGGTGTCTTTAGGCCAAAGCTTTCTTGAGATGCTGAAGTAGTAAATCCTGCCTTGTAACCTCCTGGTGCCAAGCCTTCGAGTCGATGTTGAACGAATAATCTTTGAATCCGGTAAGCACTTTCAAAGTTTATGTTGGGAAATTTGGCTTTAACAGAAGGCAACGGCGACTTGTTTTGATCGGCTTCGATTAAAGTTCTTGCGATGGTTTGTTCAGCAATTCTTTGCTCGCTCGTGTTATTTGGGCAACCTGTGACGAGCACAAGACTCAACAAGCCGAGAAGAGAGAAGCATGGTTGACGACTCATAACGAACCTCGTACTAGATGGGTTCCTTCAACTAAGTTCTTCAGCTTTTTGAAGGCTAGGTAGCGAGGAAGGGCGGAAAAGCCGCAATCTGCAGTCGCTCTAAGTCGATTCTCGGGAATAAAATTCAGACAGACTTCGAGCCGACGAGCTACCTCTTCTGGTGGTTCGAGCCAAAAATTTTTCACATCGATAACACCGGCTGCGATATCAAACCGAGTCGCGAGTTCTTTTGTTAGTTCCACGTCCACTAGCCCTCTATTAGCAAACTCAAGCATCAATTCATTACATTTGAGTGGTAAAAGATATTCGATTAGTCGATTTAGCCTTCGATCAGCCATTGGTCGGCCAGCATTATTTCCAAAGCAAACGTGAAGGCATGAACGAACCGGGAATCCTTCGAAAAGGCGATTTGTCACCTCGAGAACCTCTGATTTGATTTGGCTTGGTTCTAGTCGGGTGATGCCGGGTTCATCGAGCTGAATATAATCTGCCCCTTCTTCTACCAAGAGAGCGATTTCGTTTCTAAGCACGCGAACTAAAGAGTCGATAACTCGTTCGTTTTGAGTATTCGTGGTATTTATCGAGCCTGCAAAGGTAAAAGGGCCCGGCAGGGCAATCTTTTTGGCTTTATGGGGTACTAATTTTTTAAGTCTTTTGAACTCTTCGAGTATTCCTAATCCTCCCGGTGCTTCGATATCATCTTGGACTCGAAATGAGGGAGCCATATCGTATCCCGGAATTCCTAGTCTTCTGGCGGGCATAATCCGTTCAAGCCCAGTAAGTCGCTCGAACACCTCGTAGACAAAGCGTTGCCGAGACAATTCACCATCAGTAAAGATGTCGACACCCGCACTTTTTTGATCGTCTACCACTATCCGAGTGGCGTCTTCGAGTAATTCTTCGGCGTCGTGCGTGCCCAATTCGCCGGCCCTTTTCTTGCGGTGCATTGCAATGTACCAGCCTGGCGCAGCGTAGGAGCCTACGCCGAGTGCTGGTATTGAAGGAATGTCCAGTTTCGACATGCTGATATCCTACATTGAGATCGCTTACAGTCCTCGGATTTGAGACGAAATAATATGAAATCGAGTTGAAGTGAAAGTAGCGTGTTCTGCCCGGTTATAGATGATTTCAATGGTTATACTGAGAGTATTGTGTGCCCTCGTAGCTCAGCAGGATAGAGCGGCCGCCTCCTAAGCGGCAGGCCAGAGGTTCGAATCCTCTCGAGGGCGCCATTAGCGGGTAAACGCCATGATTTAGCGATAATGAGGGAGAACCTCTTTGCCTACTTTTTCGATCATCGCTTTGAGCTCATCGAATGGCAATAGTCCTTGGTCTCCTTGCCAAATAAACCATTCAGGATTTCCAGCTTCAATTAGTTTGTCGAGACCTCGACGTATATCATCAGGAGTGCCCGCTAGAGCGAAGTTAGAGTCGATCATCCTCTCCGTGGTGCATTCGCTCAAAGGAAGCGGTTGATCACCGTACTTCCGGTTGTCCTCTTCAGTTCTAAATCCTTCGGTGAAACCAAATTGGTGAAAGAAATTTCGGAAGCCGTATCCTACCATTCCCGCCGTCAATAGCTTTTTTGCGTTTTCCATGTTGTCGGCGCAATACATACCGCGGAGAACGCCAATAGATTCTCCAAAGGCGACGTCTCGTCCTACGGTCTTAGCTTCTCGAACGTGCAGCTCCGCAAGGTGTCTGACTCTCTCATGGTCAGCCACGAATATAGTCGGAATAATTCCTTCCCTGGCACACCAACCGATTGTCTCGTCACTTGCTGAGAAAGCCTGAAAAAGTCGCGGGTGGGGCTTCTGATAAGGTTTAGGAACGATGTCTATAGCTTGTATGTTCCCGTTTTCTCCAATTTCACCTGGTGAACCATGAGTTCTAGTCCACTCGCTGGCGCCCCACGGAGTCCCTTCTTCGTAGGGAAAGGGGTACTGGTAATGTTTGCCTTTAAATCGGAAAGGCTCGTCTTTCCATGCGAGTTTTAAAATCTGAAAAACTTCTTCGAAGGCTTCTCTGTTGTTTTTATCGACCTCGCTTTGGTCCCTAAGTGTCGCGCCAATATTGAGTTTTTGAGCCATTTGATTGAGCCAGCGTGACTGATAACCCCGAGCGAATCCGACGTGGGTCCGGCCTTTGGTAAGTTGGTCAAGCCAGGCGATTTCGAGCGCGAGGCGTAAGGGATTCCAGCCCGCTAACACGTATCCGATTGGGCCGACGCTGAGAGTGCTCGTGTGATGAATTACGTGTTGTGTGAGTACAGGGAGGCTGCCGAATTCCAATCCTTCGGTGTGAAGGTGATGTTCAGGAAATCCTACGCCAGTAAATCCGAGGTCCTCAACCATTTTTGATATTTCGACGACTTCGTCAAACATCCGCTGCATTCGCTCGGTGTGGTGGGCGATGGGTCGCAGTGCTTTTCGCTCGTCAGGGGTAGCAGGAATGGAGGGAAGGAAAAAATACATGAACTTCATCTGGAGCTCCTCTGTTCAGTAAGTAGTATCCCTTATTGGCCAGTCGTTTCCACCATTTTAAGAGCTCCAAAGTCAAGTAGAGCCGATGAAAGAGCTGAAAGTAGATAGATGAAGGTTTCAATCAGTATTGGAGGTGCTGCAATCGCCTCGGGCGAAGCAGCGCGGAGAGAGGCTGAATTCGCTCGCGACGCCGAGAAGCTTGGTGTGGATGTCGCGTGGAGTGCTGAAGGGTGGGGTACAGACGCGGTCTCTCCAATTGCCTATCTAGCCGCAATCACGCAGAAAATCCGTCTTGGTACAGGGATAATGCAACTAACGGCCCGAACACCTGCGATGACTGCGATGACTGCGATGACGCTGTCGGGTTTGACTGACGGTCGCTTTGTTCTTGGGCTTGGAGCGAGTGGGCCACAGGTTGTCGAAGGCCTACACAACACGTCTTTTCGAAGTCCCGTTAAACGGATGCGTGAAACCCTAGAAATCATGAAACAGGCTTTTCGGGGTGACAAGCTTGCCCTTCAGGGCGCACATTATCGGCTGCCTCTACCTGGAGGGGAGGGGAAGAAGATGAGGCTCGCGTTTCAGCCTACTTCTATACCAATCTATCTCGCCACGGTAGCACCTCGTGGGTTAGAGCTTACAGGTGAACTCGCGGATGGTTGGCTGGGAACGTCATTCATGCCTGAGTCGAGTGAGGCTCATTTCAAGTTTCTCAGAAGAGGCGCAATAAAACGGAAAGCTGGACTTGGTGCGATCGATCTCTGTGCGGGTGGTTCAGTGTGTGTAACCGATAATCTGGCATCGGTAATAAGAGCCCGAAAAGACCAGATGGCCTATACGCTCGGTGCAATGGGTACTCCTAAAACTAACTTTTATTTCAAGGCGTACTGTCGAGGTGGTTTCGAGGACAATTGCAAGGAGGTCCAGTCACTTTGGCTCAAAGGAAACCGGGAGGAAGCTTCTCGACGAGTTCCAGAGGAAATGATTCTCAGGACGAATTTGTTTGGAAATGAAGAGATGATTCGTACCAGGATCAAGCTCTATCGAGACGTAGGCATAACAACCTTGAGGATGGACCCGGTGGGGCGGACATATTCTGAACGTTTAGACACCCTTGAGAAAGCTGTTTCATGGGTTCGAGATGAAACGCCTAAAAATAAGGAGCCTCGAGAGATATGAGCATAGTTCTTTACCACTGCCACGAAGCACGATCTATGCGCTCTTTGTGGCTCCTTAACGAGTTGGGTCTTGATTTTGAACTTGTTGTGATGCCATTTGACATCGAAAAGCTTCGAACGAAGGAATATCTCGCCATTTCCCCTCTAGGACGTGTTCCTTGTTTAATTGATCAAGGAAAAGTTCTGTTCGAATCAGGAGCTATCGCACAGTATCTTTGTGAAAATTACGACCGAGACGGGCTAGGAAGATCTCCGGGAAACGCTGAAAGATCTGAATGGCTTCAGTGGATTCATTTTTCTGAAACTATGGCTGTTCACGGTGCCAGCTTAGTTCAGCAAAATATAATTATTACTAATGAAGCGGATCGGTCGCCTCTAGTCCAAAAACTTGAACTTCGGCGGCTTGAAAAATCAATCGAGGTAATCGATCAAAGGGTATCGGATTCAAATTTTCTCCTTAAAGGAGGGTTTTCAGCAGCTGATATTGCTGTGGGCTACAGCCTTCATCTTGCGAGGTTGTGGACCGACCTAAAAGCTTTCGTTGGAGCTTTTGGATATTATCAAGTTCTTTCGTCAAGACCCGCGTTTAAAGCCTCGTTGCCGCCAAGTTCCGACTTTTCCGAGCCTTCTTAAAGGTACTAGTCCACTGCTCCGTTCTTTAGGAATAATAATTGTAGGCTGAGAAGGAGAAAATTTATGTTTGGAGAATATACGTCCATCAAATGCGAAATTTTAGTAAGGAGTTTGCATCTGGCCTCATCGGCGAGGACGAAACTGAGGAATCTTTTGGCCGCTTGGGTGTGTTTGAAAAACGACTTCTAGCGGGAGACCAACGCGTAATTCTTCAGGTTGAGAATCGAGTAAGTTAGTAATGATTCGCAGGTGGGCCTGCTCCTGTAGTTCAACCTCGGCAACAATATAGGGCACTCTCTCGATAGCAGCCGGATGGATGGGGTGGGTAACGAGAGTCCATGACGTCAATTCGCCGAGTCCCGATAGTTTTGACCACTTAGAACTTGAGGAGCCACACTCACCACAGACGGGGCCAGGAGTAAAACGATATAAATGGCAACCGTTGCACTGTTGGATTCGTAGTTCGTCGCGGTTACAGGCCGCCCAATACTGTTCGGTATCGAGGTCTGCAATAGGAAAGGGAAAGCTGTGTTTTTCTGTCATCCTAGAAGTTCCCTTTTAAAATCATGGCAGAGGTAGGCACTGCATTTCCAGAGGCTACGAAGACGTGCTCTACGTTTTCTATTTGACAGTTTGAGTCACCTCTGATCTGTCGAACAGCTTCGATATTATTTTGCATTCCGTGTAGATAACCTTCAGATAAATTTCCGCCGCTTGTATTTAGTGGGAGGTCTCCATTGGGCCAAGTAAGACGGCCATCACCAACGTAATCTTTCCCTTCTCCGCGTTTGCAGAAACCGTATTCTTCAAAAGCCATTAGAACTAAGGGAGTAAAATGATCATACAGAAAGAGCACGTCGATATCTCGATGAGAAATATCTGCGTCTCGGAATATTTTCTGAGCTATTACTGTAGATTCTGTTTCTTTGCTATCGACGTTTTTTACAACCTCGCGATGATTCCAGCTTCCTCCACCCATTCCACCGGAAGAAATGTACGCAGGCTTCTGGCGTAAATCTCGAGCTCTTTCGCTAGTGGTGACAATTAAGGCGGCTGCACCATCCGTTTCAAGACAGCAGTCATAAAGACGGACTGGCTCAGAAATCATCCGCGAGTTTTGATGATCTTCAAGTGTCATCGTTTTTCCATACATCATTGCATTTGGATTACGTTGGGCGTGTTCTCTACATGCAACCGCGATCTCTCCAAAATGATGACTCTTAGTTCCGTAGAGTTCCATATGTCGACGTGCTGCCAGCCCGACAGATTGTGCGGGGCTAAAAAGACCATACGGCGAGTTAAAGGCTGAAGGGCCTTTAGCTCCTCTAGAAGTAGAGGCTTGGCCGAACCTAGGCGTACCTCTTCCAGATCTTTCGTTCATTGCTCTAAAAGCTATGACAGCTTTTGCTTGTCCAGTTGCTACAGCCATAGCAGCAAGAAGAATGCTTCCTACGGGCCCGCCTCCTCCTCCGTAGGGAACCTCTCCGAAGAAACGCAATCGTGGAATACCGAGGTTTCTTGCAATCAGCACGGGATCATTGTTGTCCCAACTAAATTTTGCAATGCCATCAATATCATCGATTGAAAGGCCTGAATCTTGGACCGCCGAAGATATCGCCTCGCATGCAAGACGCATTTCACTTCGTCCGGAATCCTTGGAGTATTCGGTATGGCCGATACCAACTATTGCAGTGCGGTCTTTAAAACTGTTCATGATTATACTAATAAATTATTTAGTAATATGGTTGTAAAAG
>CAYOGP010000093.1:0-1457 GCA_964403555.1 uncultured Spirochaetales bacterium
AACGCAGAGTTGTGGAAATTGCCGAGAGGTTTACCGACGACGTTTTTCATCAAGCGATGGAAGAGTTATTAGATCGAAACTTTCGAGCGATGAAGCAACTAATCGCGAACACAATTCCCGAGAAGCGACAGACATTCGAAGATTATATCTGCGATGACGGAATGGGGATGGGGCCCTATAAAATTAAGTGCGCGATGTGGCGAGAAGGGGAGAAGGTTATCTTTGATTTTGAAGGTACCGACCCACAGTCAACTGGTTCAATAAATTTTTATTTGAATGAAGAAATGTTCAAGATGTTCTGTGGGGTCGTGATGATCATGGTCTTCGATCCACAGATTCTCTTTAACGATGGGTTCTACCCGTTAATGGAAGTACGAATTCCGGAAGGTTCAATTCTAAAACCACGTCACCCGGCTGCTCTTTCTTGTCGGACTCATGCGCTGGGAAGAATTTTTGATGTAATAAGTGGGCTCCTGGGGCAAGGAAGCCCGGACTTCCTGTGCGCAGCTGGATTTTCCGATAGTCCGCATTTTATGTACTCAGGCTATGACAGTAAAGGAGAGTGGTATCAACTCTATCAGATAGGTTTTGGTGGTATACCGGGAAGACCGATTGGTGACGGTCCCGATGGCCACTCTCTGTGGCCTAGTTTTACTAATGTGCCGAATGAGTTCCTCGAGAGTTATTTTCCGTTGAGGATAGAGAAATACGAGACGGTTACCGATAGTGGCGGGGCTGGCTTACACAGGGGAGGGAATGCGGTTCGAATGGTGTACCGATTCCTTGAAGACGGGGAAATTTCGATTCACGACGATCGTTGGTTTACATATCCCTGGGGAGTAAATGGGGGTGACCCAGGTGAGCGGAGCAAAAAAATACTTATGAGGGAAGACGGGACAAAAGAAATCTTGCCTTCGAAGTGCGATCGCGTTGTTGTGAAAAAAGACGATATGCTGGCTTTTGAAACTTGGGGTGGAGGCGGATGGGGAAACCCGTTGAATAGAGGTGCTGAAATTGTTGCTGCTGATGTGGATAAAGGTCTGGTGAGCACCGAAGGAGCACGGCGCTATGGGGTTGTTATTAATAGCAACGGTCGGCTCGACGAGCTTGCTACGGACAGACTTCGCGCCGAGATGAAAGCAGATTACGATTCGGATGAGATTTTTAACTTTGGAGGAACCCTTGAAGAGCTCCGTTCAAGATGTTTAGAGGAGACAGGTTTGAAGCCGCCAACCCCACCCGTGTTTACAGCCACCCGAAGAAGTTGATCCGTGCCTCTGAGGAATCTCTATTTTCTAAATGTTTCGAAAAACTTCCTAATGTCACGGACGAGGGCTTTAGGTTCCTCCATCGGGGCAAAATGCCCTCCAGAATTCATTTCCGTCCAATGCTGCAAGTTGTAATAGTTGTCAGCCCACTTTCGAGGCATTAAAACGACTTCTTCTTTAAAGACGGCG
>CAYOGP010000093.1:1467-7640 GCA_964403555.1 uncultured Spirochaetales bacterium
CTGCAGTGGGTGATTCAACAACGGGTGTTCGAGAATGAGAAGGTTTCCAGGGGTTGTGGAGGCATTCATAATAATATCTCGCAGATGTGCCGAAACTCTGGGTAAACCAATAAATTGACATCGTGGTAAGGAGGTCATCTTTACTGAATCGCGTCTCTACGTCTCCCTTACTGTCGCTCCAGCTTCTCCTTTTTTCTAAAATCCATGAGCAGAGTCCTGCCGGAGAGTCGTTCAATGCGAAGGCAAGCGTTTGAGGCTTTGTCGCTTGAATTCCGGAGTATCCGCTTTCTTTCAGAAAGAAATTTTCATTTCTCTTAAATTTCCAGGCTTCTTCGGGCGCATACTCATCCTCCGGAGGCAGATCACCGCTGAATATGTCGAGGGGGATCGTAAGGTGGAGGTAAGTTCCAATTAGATGATCAGCGTATTTATGCCCAAGTTGCGAAGTGATGAGTGCACCCCAGTCTCCACCACCTGCAGCAAACTTATCGTAGCCGAGGATGTCTCTCATCAAGGTGACCCATAAATCCGCGGTTTGCCAAAAATTTATTCCGGATGTCTTGAGGGGATTTGAAAAGCCATAGCCCGGCAGTGAAGGGATTACCACGTCGAAAGCGTCCTTTGCCTCTCCACCATATGAGGTGGGATCTGTCAGGGGCCCTATGGTCTTATGCCAATCCCAAAATGTCCAGGGCCAGCCATGACTCAGAATCAGCGGGATAGGATTCGGCCCTTTGCCTCTTTGGTAAATAAAATGGATAGGTATTTCTTGGATAATCGTTTTGAAATTGTCGAAGCTATTCATGTGAGATTCATGTTTACGCCAATCGTATCCGGACTCCCAGTTCTCAAGAAGGTTCCTTAAATAAGTACCGTTAGTCCCGTATTCCCACGCCTCGTTAGCGATTTCTGGGGCCAGCCGTGTGCGCTTCAATCTGTGGCGTAAATCAATTAGATCTGGTTCGGGTACGTGAATGTTGAATGTCTCGTATTTCATTTTCTAATTCCCTGAAAGTTTCAATTATGTTTTGGTGAACGTTATACCCGTGCGTACTGTTCCGCCAACTCCCGTTGACGAGTGATCGATGGAGAGAAAAATGAATTTCGATGATATGGCTGGTTGGGAAGGCCTATTTCCATAGAAAACGAACGCTTTAAATGTTTAGATAGGTAGTAACATCAGTAAATCAAGAACTGGAGGTAGAGTGATGAACATACCAAATGACGAAATGGGACAGCGACGTGCTTTAGCTGCAGCTCATCGGATGGTTGCACGTAATTCTTGGGACGATCTAGTCTTTACCCTTCTGTCAGCGCGAATTCCTGGCGAACCTGATCGGTTGCTCGTTACTCCTTTCCCGACTCTTTGTTCAATGACCCGTTCTTCTACTCTGGTTAAAGTAAACCTTGATGGGAAAATAGTTGAAGGTGGAGGTCGGATAGACAGCGATGGCTTCCCTCTTTATGGGGCGATCCATAAGGCGAGACCAGATGTAAATTGCATTATGCACGTGCATACAACTGCGGGGGTAGCGGTCTCCTGTGCAGAAAGCGGATTTTTGCCAATGTCCCAAACCGCGATGCTAGTACACGAGGATTTAGCCTATTTTGATTACGCTGGTATCGGACAAGGTGATGATGAGATGGTACGTGAGATGGGTAATAAGAATAATCTATTGTTGCGGAATCACGGTACTGTTACGGTCGGTCATTCAGTGGCTGAAGCCTATGGTCGTCTACACGTGCTCGAATGTGCCTGTGCCATTCAGGTCGCGGCCCAATCTAGTAGCCAGCCTATAAGTGGGGTTGAGCGTCAGATTATTCGCAGTGTTGGAGAGATGGGAAATGCTTATTTGGCTAGCGGTGTTCTCGACGATGCGTGGTCGAATATAATGGAATATCTCGACCGAGTAGAGCCCGACTATGCGACATGAGGCGGATGATTTTCCCGAACTAGTGCGCGCCCGAGAAATTGCCCCTCAGATTACGGCGAATGCTATCAATTTTGAAAGGAACCGTTGCCTTTCGCAGGACGTTGTGAAGTTGATGGTAGATGCTGGTTTTATACAAATGGCTATTCCGAAAGAATACGGAGGGACTGAAAGTCACCTTATCGAAATTTTTCGCGTAATTGAAGAAATTTCTTACGCAGATGCATCAACGGGTTGGTGTTTAATGAATTATCAAACTACGGCATTTCTCTCTGGAATGGTACGACCTACCTGGGCTAAAAAAATTTTTAATGGCCCGGAATTGGTGGTTCCCGCTGGAGTGCTAGCACCAACGGCGAAAGCAGAATTTATAGAAGGTGGAATTTTGGTGAATGGGCGTTGGAGTTTCGCTTCGGGATGCAACAACGCAAACTGGTTGTTGGGAACAGTTTTAATGGTGGATAGGAACGGTGAAACCTTATATGACTCGGCTGGGAAGGCGATGCTGTTGCTGCCATTTTTCTCGCGAGAACAATTTTCTATCATAGATAATTGGCACGTGTCGGGGTTGCGGGGTTCTGGTAGTCATGATGTCGAAGTTAGAGATGGTTTTGTACCAACAGAGCGGTGGCTAACGCTCAACGATCCTCTGTCAGTGGGAGGCACGCTTTTTAAGTTCCCTGTAATCAGTACGTTTCCACCGGCAGTTGCCGCAGTTTCTATTGGCATCGCTAGTGCAGCGTTCGATTGCTTTATGGAACTCGCAACTGATAAGGTTCCGGTCGCGGGGACTATGCCTATCAGCGAGTTGGGTTCTGTGCAAAGCGCTGTGGCAAAGGCGGAGGCATTGATCGATTCAGCTCGAAGTTATATTTACGAGGTGGTCGACTCTCTGTGGACGGATATTGAAAATGGTAAGACCGCAACGATTGATGCGAGGCGTCGTATCCGCCTTGCTGGTAGCCATGCCGCTTCATTAGCGGCGGACTCAGTTGACCTTCTTTATAACGCGGCTGGGTCTTCATCTATTGCTGAGACTTGTCCATTGCAGCGCTATTTCAGGGACATCCATGTTACAACTCAACATCACCACGTACAGGGAGGGGAGTTGGAGCGCATGGGGCGATTGCGATTAACGGGCAGTGTTGAAGGACTGGTTTAGCCGATAATGCTACGAAGGTGGGTAATGGCTAACGCGTTTTGACAATTGGTTGATTTTTTAAAGAAACACGTCTCCCCCATTTGGTGAAATCGTTTGACCAACAATGTGTCGTGCTTCCTCAGATGCCAAGAAAACATAGGCGGGGGCAATATCGCCTACTTCAGCCAGTCGACCTTTCGGAATCGCCAGTCTTATAGTCTCTAGCATTTCTGGGGATACGCCCTTAAGTATGGGTGTTTGTGTAGCGCCAGGTGCTACGCAATTGACCGTGACATTTCTTTCGCCGATTTCGAGGGCCAGCGAACGTGTGAAACCGATGATTCCGGCTTTTGCAGTCGTATAGTGGGAGAGTCCAGGTGCACCTTTATAAGCAAGTTGCGAGGCCGTGTTGATAATTCTTCCGTAGTTCTTCAGGTACATGTTCGGTAAGAAGGCTCGAGTGCAAAAAAAGACACCTCCCAGGTGAACCATGAGTAGCCGTTGCCATTGGCTCGTTTCCATCTCCTCGACTAGGGCGGTGCTTGCGATTCCAGCATTGTTGACTAGAACGTCTACACGATCGAAATTCTCATATACCTTAGAGGCGAGGTGGTTTACTTCCTCCTCGTCAGAAACATCTGCTTGAATTGCAATTGCTTGACGTCCTATTCGTTGGACTTCCTCGCATATTTTCATTCCTGCATCGGCTTCATTTTTGGATGGATAGTTGACTACAATGTCGGCGCCCTCTAAGGCGAAGGCGGTGACTACCTCGCGTCCGATTCCACTGCTTGATCCGGTTACGACCGCTACGCGGTTTTTTAGTTTGTTCATTCTTCTAACTGTAGTCGAAAAGTCTCGAGATGTGATAACGAGAAAGAGCTACGGTACACCCATGCTTAAACTTCCTTCTACTCCAATATCGCCCACTGAATTTATAGAAGAGTGGCTTCCTAGGGCACTTGAGGTGTCCGCCCAAAGCGATGATTTCCCTGATCTAGGTATTGAGTTCGGCGTGGTGCTTACAGGGGAGGGCGGCGGAGAGTGGTTGATAACAGTCCAGCATCGGGAGGCGATTGTCGCTGCAGGTTCCAGAGACAGCGCCCTTTTTACGATAATCCAGAGTGTTGCCGATTGGCGTGGCGCCCTGTGGGAGGAGAAGGGTGGAGCCATCGGGAAACAGGCTTCTCGGATGTTTCAGCCTGGTGCTCAAAGGGACTGGAGGCCAGGAGAAATTGGTGGCCCTCCTGCTCCTGAGGCGCTCGAGGAAATTGGCAAACTTGACGGTCTAATCAGGGTTTGCGTGACAGAGGCCTCCGAAATCGACTGGGCGGTGGATTTTAAGGTCGGTCCTGGTCCGATTCCGGAAGAGCCGTCGGCGATTCTCGAGGTCACGGCGGAGGACGCGGAGGCGATGGAAAATGGAGATCTTGATCCGTTGGACGCATTTCTCGGTGGCAAAATGTTAGTAACGGGTGACATGGCTCTAGTGATGCAGATTCAGGCTATTCAGATGCAGGCAGCTCAGGGCGCTTTCTGAAAGCGAAAATGCAGGATTCTTCTACTCTTGCTCGAACGCCCTTTTCTGGGCGCGAGCCTTTTGCTACCCAAAGAGTTCCGCTGGGGCGGTAGTTCAATTGGTTAGAGCACTGGCCTGTCACGCCAGAAGTTGCGGGTTCGAATCCCGTCCGCCCCGCCACCAGTCTCTCGATCGCGGAGGAATACGGTATTCAATCCGATTCTGATCTACTTGGTAAGGTCATCCAAATAGGAGGTGCCATTAGGGGGAAGCATCAAATTTAGGATTCTACTCGTGGTATCACCTCATTTGAGAGTAACTCTAAAGATCTTCGAACCTGGTCATTCGGTTGCCCAGGAAATTGCATGCGCAGAATAATATTGTCGATATTGGCCTCGTCACGATATCGGCGAATTTCGTTAGCACAGAATTCCGGATCACCAATTATGTGTCGGTTCTGCCGGAAGTCGGCCGATTCAAAGTAAGAGTCTTTTGGGTCGTCTACCAGGCGTTTTGAGCCGTCAGGTTTTCGGTGGTAAAAGGGTAGATGGGGAGGGCAGTAGACTTTTCGATAAATGTGCAAAAAATACGGCTTAACTTCTCTCCATGCAGTTTCCGAATCTTCAGCAACGTAAAATTCCCGAATTAGGGCACGAGGGTAATCTTCAACCCTTCGACCACTTTCAACCAAAGCATCCTCGTAATCCTTAAACTCCTGGTTGGTTTCATCCAGATCGGTTATGAGAGATACCAGCAAGTGATGTCCGGAGTGACCGAGCTCTCGGCGTACGGTTGGACTCACCGCCCCAAGCCAAAGGGGAGGGTGCGGTTTTTGTACTGGTGTAGGCGCTAGCTTGGCATTTCTGACAGTGTAAAAATCCCCCGAGAAATCGAAGTGTTCTCCAGACCATGCAAGTTTCATGATTTCAAGTCCTTCGAGAGTCATTGCTTTGCGGTGTTTTATATCAATGCCAAAACCCTCGAATTCATGCTGGCGGTAGCCTCGACCGATTCCGAGTTCAAAGCGTCCTCCCGAAATTACATCCAAGACTGCAGTGTCCTCGGCGAGCTTAAGGGGATGGCCATAAAAAGGAAGAAGAACAACTCCTTGGCCGATTCGTATATTTCTTGTGCGCCCGGCAATAGCTGCGGCCGCGATCATGGGAGATGGGCAGTAACCGTCGTTCATGAAATGATGTTCCGTCAACCAGACCTGATGGAAGCCTAAATCATCTGCGATAGCGATTTGTTCCAGTCCTTCGTGGTAGAGCCTCTCTGGTGAAATCCCGAATTCTTTTGGTGCCTGAAAGCTGTAAAAAACAGAGTATTTCATTTGAACTCCTAGTGTTTCGATACGACATTGTTGAAAGGCGTTTTCTTATGTGCGCATCTATTCGATGCTGGCTTGCCAAAAAGTTTTGAAAGTTATCATTGTTGGTCAGGACGTTCTTCTAGGTATTTTGGAGAGAGCATCATTCCGAGAGGGGGGAGGTCGAGGAGCATTCGGCCTCCGTCTTCGATGTGTTGAGCTGAGACCGTCACGTGTTGTTGCACAACTCGAATGTCTCTTACAATTCTCTCT
>CAYOGP010000094.1:0-7545 GCA_964403555.1 uncultured Spirochaetales bacterium
TTATTATATCCTTTTTTTTTCTTTATATGTGATACTTCAACGTCATTTGCATCAAGATAAGAAAGTTTCCTTAAAAGAAGCAGAGTATCTCCTTGAAAAGGTTGGAATTTCCGACCCTCATTTGCGGTCTCAAAATTATCCCCACGAGCTATCCGGCGGAATGAAGCAGCGGGTGATGATTGCGATCGCGCTTGCGTGTAACCCTGACTTGTTGATAGCCGATGAACCGACCACAGCCCTCGATGTCACTATCCAGGCGCAAATCTTAGAACTTCTCGAGGAGCTTAGAGAAGAATCAGGAATGGCGATCTTACTAATTACTCACGATTTGGGTGTTGTTGCACAGTTTTCTGAGCGCGTGTTGGTAATGTATGCCGGCGAAATCGTTGAAAACTGTGACGTAGGTAATTTGTTCCAGGAAGCTGCTCACCCTTATACTCGGGCTCTTCTTCGGGCTCTCCCGAGCGCGCGTTCCGGGGGGAGACTGGAGTCTATAGAAGGAAGCATTCCCTCTCCGTTTTCATATCCCGAAGGCTGTGCTTTTTTCGAGCGCTGCTCCGATGCACTTGACGTCTGCGAACGTATTACGCCTCCTGAAACTGACCTTCTCGCAGGCAGGAAGGTACGATGTTGGCTTCATGGGGGAGATCAGTGAAAAAAAGCCAGACACCCCTTTTGAAAGTCCGGGGCTTGACAAAAAGGTATCCAGTGAGGACAGGTTCTTTGTCTTCACCTCGGAGATGGCTTCAGGCGATAACAGATGTCGACTTTGATATTAATTCTGGAGAGACTCTGGGCTTGGTAGGGGAATCTGGTTGTGGAAAGACGACTGTTGGTCGTTCTGTTCTTCGACTAATCGAACCCTCGGCTGGGGAAATTGTTTTTGACGGAGCAGATTTAAGGAGCCTTCGAGGTAAAGCTCTAAGGGCAGTGCGAAAGAATATGCAGATTGTTTTTCAGGATCCCTATGGTTCGCTAAATCCTCGAATGAATGTTCATTCAATAATCGGAGAGCCTCTCAGAATTCATGAGAATATTAATGGAGATGAACTCGACCTTCGCGTTGTTGAATTGCTCGAGAGAGTAGGTCTTCCTGAAATCTCTCGGTTTCGTTTTCCCCATGAATTTTCTGGTGGCCAACGTCAGCGTATAGGTATTGCACGTGCTATCGCTCTTAATCCAAAGCTGATCGTTTGTGACGAGGCTGTTTCTGCTCTTGACGTTTCTATACAGGCCCAGATCTTGAACCTACTCCGTGACTTACAGGAAGACCTAGGTCTTGCTTATTTGTTTATCTCACACGACTTGAATGTGGTTCGTCACGGGGCTGATCGAGTTGCGGTTATGTATTTGGGTCGGATTGTCGAAACAGCAGATACTAAAAACATCTTTGAAAATCCAAGGCACCCCTATACTAAAGCACTGGTGGCTGCGAATCCCGTACCGATCCCTGGCTCCAGAAGTAAGCGGTTTGTTTTGAAAGGGGAGGTACCCTCACCTCTTACACCTCCTAAGGGGTGCGCCTTTCATCCAAGATGCTCTCAGGCTATGGACTCCTGTCAAACGAACGAGCCTCTTGTGTCTAATGATCGGCTGGGCCAGATTAGGTGTCACCTTTATGCAGAGTGAGAAATTCTTCGATTCTTGACGTATCGGTTCTGTTTTAAGAACCAATGTCAGACCAAGATTGTTTCTATTGACCTTGACATGACCAATCATCGCGGGCAATTTCGCTCTTATGAGGGTTGAATATACTTTTGAGCTTAGTGAAGTCGATACGCCGCGTTTTTCGGTCGAATCTGTAGAGGGCATTGCGAAGGTGTTCACCTTGGCCACTCTGGTACTGAATGTTTTATCTACCAAGAAACAGGTGGAATTAGTCTTTCACGGTTTGAATCCCAGTGATCCTACTAGAAAATTAGAGGCCTTTAAGACAATTGTTTCTGGCACAAACTTGGGAAATAGTTTGATATACGATGAAGGCGAAGGAGGGGTTGTTCCGGAGTCTTCGTCACATTATCGGTGGGTAAGAGTTAGCAACCCTCAAAACTCTGGAGCGTGAATTTTTCTTTGGCAAGGAAAGCTAAGGGAAAGAATTACCTGAGTTGACGCGATCACAGCGAACATCCTCGGCCTGTCCAACGATGCCGTTTTTTTAAACTCAGAGATACAATTTCATTTTTTGTCTGGTGGTTGAATTTTGGGTCCGCATTGGCCCGGAAAGGTATGGTACGGCAATATTTTTCGAACGCCTTTTCTCGAGATTCGTTATCAACAGAGTCTGGAAGCGATGCGTTGAGTTGGGCAAGGGCTTCTACTCTGCGGCTATATGCAACTTTTCGATAGAACTTCACCTGCTCAAGGTCCACAGGAATCGCCTGGGTAGGTTTGTCTAATTTTCCAGAGAAGACATAGTTTGTGACTTTTAGGTCGCCATGGTCCACACCTTTCATGTGCAGTTCAATGATGCTTTCAGTGACGAGCTTAAGACATGACTGTGGGTCGACTCGTGATAGATCGAGAGGCGAGATAATTTCGTCGAGCTCTCGAAGTATTAGGATCGAACGACGGATTATTCCCACAACTCTTTCTTCCACAAAGGCGAAAGCTTCTGGAGCTCTTATATTCCTAGCCTCTAGTCCGTAAGCGGCCCTCCAAGCTCTTCGGGCGGCACTTCCTCTAAGGTTATCTGTAAACCCTCTTGCGACGTTTCGGCAGGAGGTCTCTTTGATCACGTAAGTTTGTTGGTCTAGATGAATGCGCGTTATCTTGCTTCGTTGATCAGCTTTAATAACATTGTGATCCTCGGCATAAATTGATTCGGAATGGAGTTCTAATATTTTTTCGAGGTCACCTTGAACCAGTGATCTTTGTTTCAGTCCTCTCAAATTCTTCCAGGAAGCGATCGAAAAGCGCCGCCCAGTGGATTTGGCTTTTTTCGTTCTGCTCCTTGCGTGGCGGTGAAAATGGCGCCACGCAGATTTCTCGATTTTCCTGTCCCACTTAGTCAGAAAGGCTTGTTTTTGACTTTTCGAGTCAAGAGTTTTGGATTCCTCTAGAATTGAGGCACCCATCAATACTTTTCTCTCGTCTTCCGTGGTGTGTCGCCACAGCGAGTAGCTTAGGGCCCCTAGGTCTCGTGTTTTTAAGAGGTTTGGTGTCCTTAGTTGGCGCGAGAAGATGATCGCGCTCTGGAGATCCACGATGAGTATGTTTGAGGGTGTAACCAAGATATTCTCGGCGTGAAGGTCGCGATGAATCATACCAGCCAGGTGAAAGGCTCCGATAGTTTTTCCGACTTTGGACAGCAAGGCGACCCTATCGCAGCCTTTTTCCATTAGGGCTTCAGTAAGTGGATGTCCTTGGTAAAAGGTGCTTACAAGAATTCCTTCGTTTTGATTAGTACGTCCTAATGCGAGTGGTCGGGGTGTTATCGAAGTGTTTCTTTTCCAGCTTCGATTTAGGGACAAGAATTCGCGAGAAGCAGCTTCCAAACGTAGGAGAGCTTTTATGTGTTCCTTGAATCCATTGCGTTTCCCTGTTTTTTTGAAAAGTTTAATTAACAACGGACCGACTATAGTTTGGGCGCAAACAACCTGTCTTCGGGGGTTGTTTCTGAAAAATGTTCCCGGCCGATCCCTGTTATCCATCCAATCTGAAACAGCTGAGCATATTTCTCTTTCACCCTTGAACCAGATGACGCTCATTTTAGAAGCATCTCGTGTTTGCGTAAGGCTACCTCTTTGTAAAGAGAGCGAAGGGCAGTAATGTGATGTTCCCAGCTTGTCTGTTCAGCTCTTTCCCGTCCTGCGACACGCAATTTCTCTCTGGATCTTGGATCAGAAAGGGTGTCGAGTCCGTTCGCAAAGCTCTTGGAATCGGTCGGGTCTTCGAGGGATATCCCAGCTTCGCCGAGCCATTCCGCACCGCCATTAGACTTACTCGTTAGTACGGGGCACCCGCTTGCGGCTGCCTCGAGCGTTACATTCGCGAAGGCATCGTATTTCGTTGGGAGGATAAGTCCGTCTGACGCTGCAAGGAGCTTGTCAGAATCCTTCCTTGACCCTAGGAATTTAACTCTCTTCGTTAGGCCAAGTCGATTGACAAGTACTTTCCAGGATGATGTTGAGTCTCTACCCGCAACCCAGAGGGAAGATTCTTGGTTCTTAGAGAGAGCGAGAGCCTCTAATGCGGTTCTGAGTCCTTTCCTTTCAAATCCGTGACCCAAGAATAGCCACATCGTTTCCTGAGAGTTCAAATGAAATTTTTTCCGGGCATCGCTCCGTTTTTCGGGATGGAATTTCTTAGGGTCCACACCGTTTAAGATGAGCCGGCATCTATCCGGGCCTATTCCATATCTCTCGGAAACCTCGCGGGCGACCATTGCAGAGTTGCAAATCACGATTTGGGAAAGGTCGGAAAAAACTTCCTTTTCGATTCGAAGTAGCAGTCGATGGCGAGGTGAAAGCCAGCGTATCGCGAGAGGCACCCCCTTAAAGCTTCTTTCGAGGTATGCCGCGTGACTTCCTCCACCCGCTCGAAATATGTCTTGATGTCGCGTTCTCGAGAACGTCTGTACCACGTCGAAATGTGAGCGCGGCGCGGCGCGGCTAGATTCCCTACTAAAAGCTGATACTCGCAATGGTTGCCAATTAGCGGGAGTTTTGAGGGGGTGTAGGTTTACTTTAGGGTTCTCGACGGCTTCGCGGGCGAAAACGTGTACTTGATCCCCTGCATTAGCCAAGCCCTCGGCGACCTGCCAGGCAGCTCGCTCTACACCCCCAGTAGGGGTGAACCGTTCAATAATTAAGGCAATACGCATTTGGATCGCAATAGGGTATCTCTCTGTGGCCCCCTTGGGAACAGCTTTGTACTAGTTGCGACTATCACCGGGGGGGGGGGTGAGAGAAAGATATACTCGATATTATATTCGTCTCGATAGCTTGAGTCTCATGGGTCAAAAGGGGAGTTAAAAAGAGCTACGTTGTATCTTGTTCCGAGATTCTAGTAATGGAACCGGGAGGTACCCTGTGGATTCTATATTCGTGCGTCTGAATTGGAGAGGGAAAACAGAATGAGTGGTGGAGCAGAGAGTTCTGAGTCGGCGAAAGCAGGCCCTTCTCGTATAGAAGCGAGAGGGATTTCAAAGCGTTATGGCGATTTTACGGCAGTGGCAGATGTGTCATTTGACGTAGGCGAGGGGGAGGTTGTTGGCTTCCTAGGGCCTAACGGCGCGGGTAAGACCACCACGATGAGAATCTTGACGGGTTTTATTCCACCTACAGAGGGGAGTGCACAGATAGCGGGCTATGACCTGTTTTCTAGCCCGTTGGAGGCGCGAAGATCAGTTGGGTATTTGCCTGAGTCGCCGCCCATTTATCCTGAAATGAGTGTCAGGAGTTACCTCGTATATGTTTCAAAGCTTAAGGATCTTCCTCGGGCTAGGCGCAAGGAGGCTGTAGACAAGGCTCTTGAGCGTTGTGGATTGACGCACGTACAGAGCCGAGTGATAGGGCTTTTATCGAAGGGTTATCGACAGCGGGTAGGCCTTGCTCAGGCCATTGTCCATGAGCCGCCGGTACTGGTCCTCGACGAACCTACGGTTGGGCTTGACCCAATTCAAATATCTGAAATTCGCCAACTTATTGCTGACCTCGCAAAACCCGGCGAGTATGGGGGACAGAGTGTAATTCTCTCGACCCACATTCTTGCCGAGGTTGAAGCAATATGCCGCAGGGTACTAATAATCAACGAAGGGACTCTCGTCCTAGATGCCGAGCTGACTGCTTTGGCAGAAGAAGGTCAGCGTTTGGAAGATGTTTTTACTCGCGCGGCTCATGGAGAGAGCATTGCTCTTGGTCGAGAGGTAGGTAAATGAGACATATAACGTCTATCGCCGGGAGAGAGTTGTCGTCCCTTTTCGTTTCTCCTGTGGCATATGTAACCCTCACGCTCTTCGCTCTTCTGGCGGGCTTTTTCTTTCTCGCAGGTGTTTTGAGTTTCGACGCTCAAGTTGCGGAGGCGCAGAGTCTTCAATACACGGATTATTTAGAGAAAATTAATCTGAACGACGCGGTCTTGGGACCTTTTTTTGGCGTCATGTGGATTGTTCTACTTTTTCTTATTCCGGGTATTACGATGGGTCTCTTTGCTTCAGAGAAGGTCAACGGTACTCAGGAACTTCTACTAACCAGCCCCATAACTATATGGGAACTTGTTTTGGGAAAATATATAGCCGGCGCTGTTTTTGCAGCCTGTTTGGTCTTGGTTGCTGCTTTTTTTACGGGGATTTTATTCCTGTATGGAGATCCTGAATTCTGGCGAACTATTTCGGGACTCTTAGGACTCCTCTTGCTCTCGTGGAGTTACGTGGCCGTGGGCGCTTTCGCTTCTTCCGTTACCCGAAATCAGCTGATTGCCTTCTTCTTAGCACTGGTGTTGCTCCTCATACTGTGGATGCTGGCAGTTGTCGCTGACTTAGGGGCCGCGGGCGGGACGATTGGTGCAGATTCCAACTTGTCGGAGGTGATGAGGTTCCTCTCGGCCTCCGATCGATTCGAGAAGATGGTCAGGGGGCTCGTAGATACTCGGGATCTTGCTTATTTCGCCTTCATGATCGGTGTTTTTCTTGTACTTACAAAAACTTCGGTTGAATCTGCGAGGTGGCGTTAATGCGTTGGTCGGGACTTCTTGGTTGGCTAGGGGCGGTGGCTATTGTTTTTGGTCTGATCTCACTTTTCTTGCAGATGGCTACAGGTGGTTTGTTCTTAGCTAGGGATTTGCCATGGATCTGGGCGAATTTCGCAGTGGGATTTGCTCTCTCTCTTTTTGCACTTGTCTCAAATGCCGAAAAACTCAGAGAGAAGCTCGGCAGTGGAGGAACGAAGCGCGCGGGTAAGTATGGAGCTAACGCTCTCCTGGGTTTGACCCTTGGTGTTACGTTGTTGACGCTGCTTGCGTTTCTTTCTACTCGTTACCACACTCGCTGGGATTGGTCGGAATCGAAGGAACATACTCTATCTAATCAGGCCGAGAAGATTCTGTTGGGTCTAGAGGAGGATGTGAAGTTTACTGGCTTCTACACATCGGTAAGAGAACCATCCGTCAAGCAACTTTTAGACCGCTTCGATTATGTTAGTGAACGGGTGTTCGTCGAATTTGTTGATCCCGAGGTCAATCCGGGACCTTCCAGGGCACTTGGTATTGAGGACGAAAGACTGACGGATGGCCTTCTTCACATTCAATTGGGAAATCAGTCGACCCAAATTCAGGAGTTGACCGAGGAAACGATTACAAATGCCTTAGTGAAGCTAACAAGGCATGATGTCCGCCGCGTGTACTTTCTTGAAGGTCACGGTGAGCGACTAGCCATGGAGGAAAACTCGGAAGGTCCTGAAGGATTTTCACAATTTAGAGCGGCTTTGCTAAATGAGAACTATGAGGTAAATGGGCTTCTTCTTGCGGCTACGGGAAGTGTGCCTGAGGATGCAAGCGTGCTGATAATTGGGGGACCAGTAAGACCGCTTCACGACTCCGAACAGCAGG
>CAYOGP010000095.1:0-7542 GCA_964403555.1 uncultured Spirochaetales bacterium
AGCGCCAGGTTGTGGTCCTGGAAGTCGGGGGTTCGAATCCCCTCATCCACCCCAGCTCCAACTCAATAGTCCGGGAGCAAATATTCTACAACTCCAGCAACTGTTGGGTAAAACCTTCAAAATGACTGACTCGTGTACTTGGGCAGCGGGGCCATTCGGAATTCGACGAAATCTCCACTGAGAAAAAAATTTTAGATCAAAAAATTTAAAAGTCCCAGGCAACAAGGAGCAGCGCTAGACTTCCGATGTTTCCTAAGTGGAGTAAGCCAACATGAACAGAATTCGCGCGGCACGGCTGGAAAAAGGTTGGAGCCAGGATCAACTCGCAGCTCAAGCAAGGCTTTCTCCTCGGACAATCCACGCAGTGGAAAAAGGCAGAAAATGCCGTCAAGCGACCAAGCGTGGAATTCTACTTGCACTCGGTGTCCCCTGGACCCTTCGCAATGAGTACTTTCCCAAGCAAAAAGTCGTAAGAGCGGATCATCCAGTGAATTCTGTGCTTCGAGCCTAGAAGAGATGATTCGGCGAAAAGACAATGCCCTGTTATTCTGAACCAAAGCAACCTCTTAGATCGCGCGCCGGTAGCTCAGCTGGATAGAGCATCAGGCTTCGAACCTGAGGGTCGGGGGTTCGAATCCCTCCCGGCGTGCCACTCTACCCCCTCTGATAGGTTGTCTCAGGACAATCAAAAAGGGGCGTAAAGAGCTTTTCCGGCAAAGTCTTCACTACCCCGTTCGGTAGCATCGCCTCCGTACACCTATTCAACGTTACCTTCCGCACGATCTCGAATAGCTTGAAGTTCCTGGAGGTCTCCCTTCCTAGCAGCCTCACGAATCCGTCTTGACAAGTTGGGAGAATGAAACCTGTTAGTAAACGGAATATTAATCTTTCCAGCGTTCTTAAAATTAAGAGTCACCAAAAATTCGGTCCCCAGTACTACTGGAGTTTTCAATTTTGTCAGTTCTATGTAGTAACCAATTTCACTCAATTCAAACGGTGTCTTGGTGGAAGGAAACATTATCGAACTGAGAGTCTCGAGGTAACGCCCGTTCTCTCCAGTTTGAACAAGTCGAAAAAATGTGGGGCCTTCCGAAATTAACGAGTCGACACTCAAAAGTTCATCTGTCTCACCAAAATTGAGGAATTCAAAAAATAACTTTGCCTCGTGCGATCCGATTGGAGATTTCGACCACGGGTCCAAAATTTTGAGATCTCCGTGCTCGTAAGACGATGTATCTGAAGCCTTCGCCAAAGGAGCGATCGCAAGAAGCATAAAAGAAACTAGGCAGAAAATTCCGAACCAGTTCTTCATCGCGTGCCAATCCCGTTCAATCACCAGGATGCAAACGTACAATCATATTATTCGCGGCCTCTGAGCCAAACACCTTGGGGTCTCGTTTGCCCACCGGTAGGTTGGAGTATGAAGTCCATAGGTCGCCAGTATCGGGGTCTACTTCGATCATTCGTATATAGGCCTCTTTTCGAGGAAGGGGATAGTGTTTCCAACTTTCCTTCGCGATATCGAAACGATAAATACGATCCGAATTGGAAGTTCCGACCCACACTACGTTACGTCTACTGTCCATCGTAACCGAATACGAAGCACCGGCTCGATCGGGAAGATCGTAACGAGCAACTTCTTTACCGCGAGCGGTATCAAATTTCAGAAGCTGCCCCTCACCGAACAAGGGAACCCACAGCGTTCCATCGTCCTGGATCGCCATCCTACGCGGAGCGGCGCCCTGAGGAAATGGAACCACTGTCTCGACCTTCTTTGTCTCTATATTGAATGACCCTAAGTACCCGTGCAGCTGTGTCCACCATACTCGTTTACCATTAGGCTCCATCGCGGCTCCGTAAAGGAAAACGTGAAACGGTTGCTCATCTTCTGGAATTGGCATCGGAAACCGTTCAATCTCACCAGTTTCAACGTGAATGCTCCAAAGTTCGTTAATTCCAACTAAAGTAATCCAAACACGGCCTTCCGCATCTGGTTCAACTTGTCGTTTCGAATTGAATGCCGTGTCATGAGTAATGGCGAATTTTACGTCTGGCGGTGGCGGATATACCCTCCACTCCTTCGAACCGGTGTTAAATCGAGCCAAGCCATAAGATTCCTCAAGTGCAATCCAAAGGTTTCCTTCCGAATCAGCATTTATTGTATGAGGTCCTTGAGGTCCCTCCCCGGGCACTTCGTACCACTCTATCGAGCCATTCTTAGGATCGAGAGCCCCGAGTCGATCACCATCGAGTTCAACGAACCATACTTTGTCCGACCCAGGGGCTACAGCCACTTCCCTCGTCCAGCCGAAACTCGGAAGAGCGAACTCTTCTATTACAGTTTCACCGGTAACACCGTACTCGCCTAACCTTTCAATATCGTTGTAATCAAAATATTCATCGAAATTAGTTGGAAACTTCGAGCCTAGAAGAGGAACAACGAGTTTCATATCACGAGGAACTAGAAAGCTCGTCTCGGGTACTAAAGCAGCGAGATAATCGGGATGTTGTGCGGAAAGACCCCAACGGAATTGGGTATTTCCAACAGGACCCATCGCGAAGGCCTGGGATCGCATGTACTGAACCATCGCTTCCCACGCCATTGTTCTTTGTTCGGTGCCAATACCTTGAAGCCCACTGGACCACCTTCGCACTCTTTCCGCACCCAGTTGATGGCAATTCGAACATTCATGAATAGCCGTGTGATAGTCTCTTTCCCCTGGAGTTCCTGGAATCCACGCTGAAGCAGGAACCTGTGTTGCGACATTCTTGATCGCCTTCATTACGAACTGAACCTTCGAGTCCTTACCCTTTTTTTCAGTAGACCGGTTGCTTTCTACCCAACCAATTCGAAAAGCCTCTAGTGTTGCGCTTTCGCCTGCAAACTTTAGGTCAGGAGAGCTGAAGCTTCCGTCCTCTGTACTGAAGACACTCGTTGTTCTAGTAGCATTCTCTGGACTAGAAATAGTGATCCGAACAAACGGAATAGGGCTCCCCTCCGTGTCGACTACAGTTCCGAGAATGCGACTCGCCCATCCTGCATCACAAATCAGGGCTGGCACGAGTGCCAATGCAAAGATTAATAGACTCTTACTCCAAACGTTATTCATTGGTTACCTATACTTTCTTCCTGGGCTGATGCTCAGAATAGCACCCCCGTGAATGTCGCTGCATTCATACATGGCGATCTTTCAAAGAAAAAGCGGAATTTTTGATTCAAAACGGATTTTTCATAGATTTCCTGTCCTGACGGACAAAGATTTTGATAAAGGGAACATTGATAAGCGTATAGTTTAAGAATTAATTAAGGGATAAGGGGAGATGCTTTAGTGAAAACGAAACAGCCCGAGGGCGCCCTCCATCAAGATTATTCATTCAGGGCCCTGGATGACTTCAATTTCAAGAACTACCTGTTACCTGTTCTAAAAGATCGAGATCGCCGAGAGGCCCTTATCCGAGAGCATAAAACACGACCTATCTACAGAGGGACGAATGCAGGTCAGGCTCCTGAAATGGATAGCCCAGAGCTTTCCCGATTACTTGATAAGCTGCGAGTCGTAGAAGTTGCCGGCAAGCATTGTATTGTCGAGGTTGTTCCTTGGAAACAATACAACATTGGCATATTACCAGGGAGCCGCGGGCTTAAAATCCAGCTTACTGAGGAGTCTTATAAGACACGAGAGGAAGCGGAACACTCAATTTTCCTTAAACGATTGCAAAACCTTTTGGACTTTTATCATGTCAATTAACGAGAGCAAAGTGAAAGCGCCAACACTGCGAATAACTGGATACAGCGATCCTTTTTCAGTCAAACAAGGTGAAGAGATTGAGTTTTTTGTCCATAGCGAAGAGCGGGAATCTTATGAAGTCCAAATCGTTCGATTGGTTCATGGAGACACAAACCCCGAAGGACCAGGTTACAAAGAAGTAGAAATTGATACATCCGTTAATGGGAAATACGCAGGACAATCCCAACCGGTATTTCCAGGCTCGTATCTCTGCGTTTCAGATGATGAGCGACTTTCTTTAAATAGCTTCTCATTGGGCGCGTTAATCTATCCGACGACGCCCGATTTAGGCGAACAAGGAATTATTACAAAATGGTCTGGACCTGATGAAACAGGTTTCGGACTTTTCATCGATGACAATTCCCAGCTTTCTCTTTGGATAGGGAGTGGCGAAGGGAATACGAGAAAAGTCTCGTCCGGCCGCCCTTTATTTCGAAAAGTCTGGTACCTAGTCGGCGCTACTTTCAATTCTAGTACAGGAGAGGTGGGGCTTTATCAGATTCCGTACGTGACATCCACGAGCGGTGGCCACGGAATGAGAATCATCGAGCCGATTTCCGACACGGAGTCAGAAATTCAAACCACTGTTGCTACGGGCAATCCGACTAAAAACGATTGCCCGCTCTTGATCGCTGCGTCAACGCAAAAAACAAAATCTGGTCGATTTCTCAGCGGAGGGCACTACAAGCATTGTCGAGAAAAACTGAGTATTCCGATTGATGAAGATAACTTTGAAGGTCGCATCGAGAGACCTGCTCTGAGCGACGAAGTACTAGAGCGCTCTGATATTGAACGTCTCGTACTTGGTTCTCTACCTATTACCAATCGCCTATCTCAGTCTGTCGTGGGTTTGTGGGACTTCTCTAAAAATATAGGGAAAAATGCCGCCTCCCAAGAAATTATTGATCAATCATTGAACGGTCTACACGGAACCTGTGTAAATCTTCCCGATCGCGGAATGCCAGGACACAATTGGTCAGGTGACTTTATGAGCTTTGCAGCCGCACCTCACGAATACGGAGCGATTCATTTCCATGATGATTCAGTTGACGATGCAAGATGAAACGCGGATTTTTCTCGAGAAATACCAGATCATTTAAAGAGTGGCGTCTATGCAGCACGATTGCGGATTAACGGTGAGGAGACTCCTGAAACGGAAGACTACATCCCTTTCGTAATTAGACCTTCAAAAGGAAAACCGACTGCCAAGATTGCCCTGGTACTCCCCTTAGCGAGTTATCTAGCGTACGCCAACGAAAACCTCAGTCCTGATTCGCAAGTCGCGCAGTTATTAACCGGACGTATTCCCCTTCTGCAATCGGGAGACCTTTTACTACAAGAAAAGGGAGGGTATGGACTCGGAACTTACACTGTCCACAGTGACGGTTGGGGGGTTTGCACATCTTCGAGACTTCGACCGATCCTAAACATGCGTCCAAAATACAGTCACGTCCTCTCTCCTTCAGCATGGCAACTTAACGCCGATCTCTACATAACAGACTGGCTAGAAAGTATGGGCTTCGAGTTCGATGTTTTCACCGATGAAGACCTGCAAAAAGAGGGCGTCGACCTGCTTCGTCCGTACCGCGTTGTGCTAACAGGACATCACCCTGAATACAACTCCGAAGAGATGCTCGATGCCTACGAAGCATACCAAGAGCAAGGGGGAAGATGGATCTATTTAGGTGCGAACGGGTTCTATTGGTGCTCTGTTTTTCATCCTGATAATTCTGGTTTGATCGAAGTCCGAAAAGGAGACAATGGAACTCGGGCATGGACTATTGAACCCGGAGAATACTGCAATGCTTTCGATGGAAAACACGGAGGCCTTTGGAGAGTTCGTGGTAGAAATATGAGCAAGCTGGTAGGAGTAACTTTTACTTCTTTTGGGTTAGGTGCATCGAGTTACTACAGAAGGACACCTGACAGCTGGCTACCCGAGTGCGAATGGATGTTCGAGGGGATTGGCAAGGATGAACCGATCGGCGACTTCGGTCTGATTGGTGACGGGGCTGCCGGGCTTGAATTAGATCGTTACGATCTTGAACTAGGCACACCGCATCGCACATTTGTTTTGGCGCACTCTGAAGGGCATAATGACTTCTACGTCTCGGTTAGCGAGGAATCCACTTTTAACGCGAGAGGGTATCTTGCTGCAGGGGGACTTGGCGATTCCAATCCGAATACGAGAGCCGATATCGTTTATTTCAAAACTCCAAACGATGGTGCAGTATTCTCCGTAAGCTCGATGGCCTGGGTTGGCAGTCTTTCGCACAATAACTATAACAACAACGTATCCCAGCTGACCGCAAACGTAATCCATGGGTTTCTGAAAGAAAAACCCCTTCCTTGATCAAGACTTCGAGAATTTTTTCCTAATAAATCTTCCCGCTTTCAGGAATTTACCCTGTCTACTACACTATTGTAGAGATGACGCGGGGCTGCTTCGCCATCGCAAAAGACAACATCCTTTACGGCACCCGATTCCAGGCCTTCCTGAGAGGCGTCCAAAGTCACTGTATCCTCTCTGAAAGCATCTCGAAGCAAAATCTTTCCATGCTCCTGGGACAGCAACTCGCTGGGCTTTGTTGCTTCAGTAAAATTAATACTCCCAACCCATCGTGTTTTATTTACGTCAATCGGCCAGAACTCGTGTCCGTAGTAACCCCCAATGAAAGGGTCAACAAGCATATTTGGGAAAAATCCGTGAGCGTCGAAAGCATAGAAAGGATCGTTGTTGGGATTTGCTCCCTTGTACTGACTAGCAATTTTATCTCCACCGGAGTACCAGTTGTTCCCCCGACTTAAGACCCATCTCTCGAGCTCGTCAGGTTGATAGTCAGGAGAAACCATAAAGGTTATAGACCGGTTTCCTCCCTCATAAAGCCCAATCGAGGTGGGAGTGCAATTAGGGTTAAGCGGGCCGTTAAACGCGTTCGGGATAGTTGCTGCATGCACAGTTTGTACATGATAGCCCTCTTGAAACGCATCGATTGCCACTTTCCAGTTGCAATTTACGGTGACGGTCCAGACACCTGTCTTATGCAACTTCTCAAACGGAAAATCCTTAAGGGTAGTTGCATGTGGTGCAATTTGTTCTTCGAGTGTCTGATCTGGATCTTCTTTAGCGTTGAGAAAAATAAAATCTTTCCACACAGCGCAGTTAATCGGCTTTAATCCCCTAGCTGCCGTGTTTAAATTAAAAAATTGATTTTCATTAGGGACATGTTTTAACGCACCATCGTGACCATACACCCAGCCATGAAAACGACATGTAAAATATTTTCGGTTTGAGCTCTCCCAAGAATCCGTCTCATCCCAACAAACTTTAGTGCCCCGATGCTGGCACGCATTGTAAAAAGCTTTAATTTCCCCATGATCATCACGACAAATAATAAAAGATGGATACGTACCATTTTTCTTAGTACGTAATACTTCCATTGTCACAACAAAATAATCGCCAGGTTTCTTCAGACGTTCCGCGCGACCCGCATAGAGCCACATTTGCTTGAAAATCTTTTCACGTTCGAGCTCAAAAAACTCGTCGGAAACATAGGGATCGACAGAAACCGGCCCAGTGTCCATATCTGGATGTTGCTCGGAAATCGGCTTCGTGTTTTCCCAATCGGGGAGACGAAGTTCAGGGTTCGTTTCGACTTGAGTACTCATAATACTTCTCCTTCTACTACTTTTTTAAAGTCTATCTTCGGTTACTTCGCTGGTTCGCTTAGATCAGCAGGCGAAATAACGTGGA
>CAYOGP010000096.1:0-7523 GCA_964403555.1 uncultured Spirochaetales bacterium
GTTTGATCGTCCGTAACTCTAAGACCTTCAACAAATTGCGATTCTTTACCCAAGGTCTTCAATGTCTCGCCTATCTGAGGACCGCCTCCGTGCACGACTACAGGACGCATTCCCATGTATTTTAGGAGAACGATATCGATGGCAAAAGATTCCCTTAGATCGTGGGCTTCCATAGCGCTACCGCCGTATTTGATGACCACAATCTTATCCGAGAACTGGCGAATATAAGGCAACGCCTCGACCAACACCTCAGACCTATCTATGATTTCATCGACCATAAGATCGCTCCCAATCTTTCCTTTGAAAGCTAGAGAATGTAGCGGGACAAATCCTCGTCGCGAACTAACTTTGCCAGCCTTTCGAGAACAAAATCTCCATCTACCCTTAATTGGGCTCCTGGCTTGTCGGGAGCATCAAAACTCCAATCATCTAGGAGCTTTTCTAGCACCGTGTGCAGCCGTCGCGCTCCGATATTGTCGGTCTTCTCGTTTACTTGCGCCGCGATCTCAGCAATCGCTTCGACACCACTGTCTTCAAAGCATAGATCTACGCCTTCCGTAGCAAGAAGAGCAGAATACTGACGAACCAAACTATTCGCTGGCTCTGTCAAAATTCTAACAAAATCTTCTTTCGTCAATGTAGAAAGCTCGACACGTATAGGGAACCTCCCTTGCAATTCTGGAATTAGATCCGACGGCTTTGCAACATGAAATGCTCCGGAAGCTACGAACAAAATGTGATCCGTCCTAACCGGCCCATGTTTAGTTTGCACGGTTGATCCTTCTACTATCGGCAGAAGGTCGCGTTGGACACCCTCACGAGATACGTCGGCACCACTTTTCCCACCACTACCCGTCGTTACTTTGTCTATCTCGTCTATAAAAACAATGCCTGCCTGCTCTACGCGACTTACAGCCCGTTCCCTCACTCGATCCTTATCTACTAGGCGTGCAGCCTCTTCAACCTTGAAGACTTCCAGAGCTTCCTCAACTGTTAAGCGACGCTGTCGAGTACGTTGAGGTACGAGCCCCGAAAGAAGATCCTTGAATTGCACCCCCATTTCCTCAACGCCTTGGGGTGTAAATATTGACATTTGAGGGGTTCCCGAGGAATCTTCAACATCAACGTCCACCATCCGCCCCTCTAGCTCACCTAGACGCAACATTTTCCGTAACTTTTCTCGCGTTTCTCCAATAGTGTTTTCTTCAGTTTTAGAAATTTCCTTCTCATTAGAGACAGTCTCTGGGAGAAGCGCATCTAAGACCCGCTCTTCGGCTCGTTCTTCAGCTTTCGACATCATCGTTCGCTGTTCCTCTTCGGTTACCAGATTAACCGACAGATCGGTAAGATCTCTAATTATCGCCTCCACATCACGACCAACGTATCCTACTTCAGTAAATTTGGTTGCTTCAACCTTGATAAAGGGCGCCTGAGAAAGCTTTGCCAAGCGCCGTGCGATTTCGGTTTTCCCAACACCCGTGGGCCCAATCATAATAATGTTCTTAGGTGCGATCTCGTCACGCAGGTCAGGCTCTACTCGCGTTCTACGCCAACGGTTTCGAAGAGCGATCGCTACCGCTCGTTTCGCATCCGACTGACCCACAATGAAGCGATCTAATTCCGATACTACTTCTCGAGGAGTGAAAGCATTAGCCATGCTGTCGAGGAATCTACTTGTCACTGGGAAGCCTAACCGAACTAATCTCTTGATTCGTGTAAATACAGATTTCTCCTGCTATCAGAAGTGATTCCCTGACTAAATTCTCCGCTGACAAGTCACTGTGTCGGAGTAAGGCTCGCGCTGCAGCGAGTGCATACGATCCCCCCGAACCGATTGCTGCTATTCCGTCGTCAGGTTCGATAACATCACCGTTTCCAGAAACCGTGAGGATGCAACTAGGATCACCCACTAAAAGCATGGCCTCTAACCTCCTTAAAATTCGATCGGTACGCCAGTCACGCGCTAATTCAACGGCGGCTCTCCGAATATTCCCAGGAAATTCGTCCAGCTTCGCCTCAAAACGCTCTGACAAGGCAAGCGCATCAGCAGCTCCTCCTGCAAACCCTAGAATTGCTTTTCCGTTCTGTGTCAGACGAACCTTTTGAGCCTTGCCTTTCATAACCACGTCACCAACAGTTACCTGGCCATCTGATGCCATGGAAATATTACCATCCCTACATGCGGCGACGACTGTTGTCGCTCGGTACCAATTCTTCATAAATCCTCCAAGAGAGTTCCCAACGGTAATAGCGGGGCAAGCTCCTCAAAAATTTTCAATCCTTTTTCAACGACTGATTTTCTCGTCGTGCACGAGGATGAGCACGATCGTAGGCCTCCACGAGACGATCGGTAGAGACAGCGGTGTATTTCTGAGTTGTGGATAGGCTGGCGTGGCCCAAAAGTTCCTGAATTTCTCGCAGATCAGCCCCCATATCTAAAAGATGTGTAGCGTAGCTGTGCCTCAGGCGATGCGGATGCACACCCTCAGCAATTCCCGCCTCTCGCGCGCGGCGTGAAATAATCCGCCGCACATCTCTTGGATCTAACCTCCGCGGTTTTTCTCCCCGCCGTGCTCGCATCGCAACAAACAAGGGCTCTTGAAGAATACCCGGAACTTTTCTCTCCTCTAGATAATCAGATAAAGCATTGCGGACTGCCTCAGGCAAAGGCACGACCCTCTCTTTTCCACCTTTACCCCAAACTCGGACTTCCCCTCTCACCGATTCTATATCTCGGACATCCAGTGAACACGCCTCTGCAACGCGTAGCCCGCCACCGTATAAAAGTTCCAAGATTGCTCTATCTCTACTCCTCGCTCTATCGGACTTCTTTTCTTCCACATTTTCCGAAGACACAAATTCCATGAGCAAATGGCAGTCATCAACCCCTAGAGGTTGCGGTAAACGTCGGGGCGTACGTGGCATAGGTATCCCCAGTGTAGGATCTGCCGTCCTTTCACCTTCAAGAACCAAAAAACCAAAATAAGAACGCAAAGAAGAAAGCTTCCTTGCAACAGTAGGAGCCTTGCTTCTCCCATGCAGTGACGCAAGGAAATTTCTTACATCCACAGAGCTCGCATGCTTTGGATCCTCATTATTAAGAAAGGTCGCGAATGTCTTAATGTCAGACAAATAAGCTCGCATAGTATGGAGCGACGAGCCCTTTTCGGCATGCAAATGCCGCTCAAAACGAACTAAGCTTTGGTCGAAGCTTTCCTCAGTCATAAAGACTCTACTGATCGAGCATAGGAAGGAATTGACTGGATTGCACGTTCCGCGAGAAGAGTATGTTTCTGTCGTCTAGCTATTCTCTTAGGCCCCGATAGACGAGGCATATCAATCGGTGGAAACAAACCAAATGTAATATTCATGGGTTGAAACCGCTTCGCTGATGATTCTCTTAAATGTCTCAATAAGGCAAAATGAGCGCTCGTATTCGGGGGGTCAGGGCGGTCTAAGCCAAACAATTCAAAACTGCAAAAAATACCCGCTAAAAGTCCAATCGCAGCAGATTCCGCGTAACCCTCTACACCCGTGATTTGACCCGCAAGATATATTTTATCAAGAGATACAAGTGATAACGAGTTGCTCAAACTTCGAGGAGAATTGACGAATGTGTTCCGATGAATAGATCCGAACCGCGCAAAAGCTGCCTCAGACATGCCTGGTAGGCCGTGCAATATTCTTCTCTGATCCCCAATTCGTAACTTCGTTTGAAAACCGACTAAATTATAAAGAACTCCTGCCTTATCTTCCTGTCTCAATTGAATTACTGCGTGAGGCTGACTATCGGAACGAGGATCGAGCAATCCCACGGGCTTAAGTGGGCCATGAGCCAACGTTTCTGGCCCGCGACGCGCAAGCTCTTCGACGGGGACACAACCTTCAAAATAGAGGCTCTTTTCGAAAGGATGTAGGGGCACAGTATCCGATTCAATCAACGCAGAAGTAAGCATATCGTAAGATTTCTTGTCCAAAGGCACGTTTAAATAATCACCTTCGCCTTCATCATACCTCGACCCTCGAAAAACAACGTCATGGTCTAAAGAGTCTGCATATACAATCGGGGATATCGCGTCGTAAAAGTAGAGATACTCCTCACCCAGTATCTTCTTCAAGTCGTCAGCTAAAATCTTTTCCGTCAATGGACCGGTTGCTACAACTAAAGCATCATATCTCTCTCGAAGCTGCCTCAGGTTATCAACTTTCTCTCTCCGAACATTGATTTGCGGGTGCGTCTCAATTCTCTCGGTCAGAGTGGCCGAAAATCCAGTTCGATCAACAGCAAGGGCTCGACCCGCGGGCACAGCGTTGGCATCTGCAGTTTTGATCACTACGGAATCCAGCAATCTCATTTCTTGTTTAAGAAGACCCACCGCATTTATTAGTTGATCTGACCTAAGAGAATTACTGCAAACCAGCTCTCCAAAGTCGTTTGAAAAA
This sequence comes from uncultured Spirochaetales bacterium, assembly GCA_964403555.1. Classification (GTDB taxonomy): domain Bacteria; phylum Myxococcota_A; class UBA9160; order UBA9160; family UBA6930; genus UBA6930. The sequence goes on from CAYOGP010000096.1 coordinate 4,444, forward strand.
TGTGCAGGCGATTTTACTACTGGGCGCATTTCAAAAAGATCAACGAAAATTTTTCTTTTTGCAATTTGCCAAGCAGCCTCACAACCTGCCAAGCCGGCTCCTATTACCGCAACCCGTTTTGTTCCACTAGACATTATGTTTGGCCTCGGAATTGTCGGCCCCTATTTTCACCATAGACAATAAATGACCTGCTTCACCTTAAGGCCAAAGCCTATCTTCCCACACTGTGATAAGAAAAGTTAGACCGTGCAGCCACATCAGGGTCGTAAATATTTCGCAGATCTATCATTACAGCATGTTTCATCGTGTTCTTTAACCTAGTTAGGTTCAAGGCACGAAACTGGTTCCACTCTGTTATGATAACGAGCGCATCACTTCCCTCCGCTGCCTCGTAAGCATCTTCTCCAAAGATGACACTCGAAGGCAAAAGTGGTTTCGCCCCCTCCATTGCAACCGGATCAAACGCCCTTACTTGTACTCCTTTTGATACTAATTCGGTAATAATGTCGATTGATGGTGCATCTCTTACATCATCGGTTTCGGGTTTGAAAGAAAGCCCAAGAACGCAGACAGTCTTATTTGAAAGATTACTACCGAGAGCCGCTTCTATTTTTTTGACCATTCTTACTCTTTGTTGGTCATTGACTCTGATTGTCGCCTCCACGATTTCGAGGTTACTCCCAAGCTCAGAAGAAAAATGTGCTACTGAGCGGGTATCTTTAGGAAAGCACGAGCCTCCAAAACCAGGACCAGCGTGAAGAAACTTCTTCCCGATGCGACCGTCCAAACCGATACCCCGGGCTACTGCCTGCACATCACCACCAATCACTTCGCAGAGATTCGCGATCTCATTGATAAATGAAATCTTCGTTGCAAGAAAAGCGTTAGCGGCATACTTAATTAACTCGGAAGTAACAATATTAGTGAGAACAAAAGGAGTTTCATTTAAAAAGAGAGGGCGGTAAAGCTCTTTAAGAATATCCATACTCGCTTCATCTTCCGCTCCAATCACTACCCTGTCGGGCCTCATGAAATCTGAGATTGCAGCACCTTCACGAAGAAATTCTGGATTTGATGCGACCGCAAATTCTGAAGTGTGTCCTCTTGTCTCCTGACCCTCTTTAATCCAGTCAGCAACCTTCTCAGAAGTTCCTACAGGAACGGTACTTTTCGTCACCACTACCTTGTAGTCATCCATAGTTGTTCCGATTTCTAGAGCAACAGCCTTAACGAAGGACAAGTCAGTAGAACCATCTTCCATTGAAGGAGTTCCCACGGCAATAAAGACCACGAGAGCATCTCGTACCGCCTGCCCTGTATTACTTGTAAATGAAAGTCGGCCCTGAGAAACATTCCTCTCGAGCATATCTTCGAGGCCAGGCTCATAAATTGGCACTTCTCCGTTTTGTAGAGCCTCAATCTTGTCTGGATTGTTATCTACACAAGCAACGTTAACGCCAAATTCAGAAAAACAGGCGCCTGTAACAAGGCCAACATACCCACTTCCAATCACGCAGATATTCATAGTGAAAGCCTCTGAAACCCCTTCATCTCTATGGACATCGGGGACCTTTAAAAACCTATCCCGTTAAAACTTTCAGAAGTTCTTCATCGGGACCCGGCTTTCCGTCTGGTCTAAATGCCTGAACACAAACGTGATCCGCGCCAGCATCCCAGTGTTGCTGTATCCGGTCACGAATAACTTGCTCATCTCCCCAAGCTACTATGGCGTCCACAAGTTTGTTGCTCCCGCCATCTTTAAAGTCATCCTGGGAAAACCCTAGGTCCAAGAGGTTATTGCAATAGTTTGGAAGGCCCAGATAAATCTTCAGATTTGCCCTACTTAAATCTCTTGCCTTGGTTGGATCTGTTTCACGCAAAACCATCTGTTCAGGGCAAAGCAAAGCTCCATCACCCATAATCTCACGAGCTTTTGCAGTATGCTCCGGCGGGACAAGGTAAGGATGTGAGCCCTGCGCATGCGAAACCGACAGCTTCAACATGTTCTTTCGGAGTGCAGCTAAAATTATGGGAGCTTCTTGCTCCGGTTGGTTCCCAACGTAGAGAGCCTTGTCCATCCGTTCAAGGTAGTCTCGCATCATGCTAACGGGCTTGTTGCTGTACTCGTGTCCCCTCTGGCCCTCAACTAAATGTCCGTGAGAAACGCCGAGACCAAGTGCAAATCTTCCAGGCGCGGCATCTGCGAGAGTCTTCTGAATTGATTTCATATTCATCGGATCTCTTGCGTAGATATTTGCAATGCCCGTTGCAAACTTGAGGGTGCTCGTTCGAGCCGCGAAATACCCTATTTGTGAAAAAGGCTCCTTACCAACTGCTTCTGGAATCCAAAGTGTCGTGTAGCCCCAACTTTCTATACGCTCGACGAGCTCAGCAGCCTCTGCCATTGCTAGATGATCAAACCAGCTCCACACTCCCAGCTTGCCTAAGTTTTCGACTTTCGCCATCGGTTCCTCCTTAACGGTCTCTTAGCCGCTTTGTTTCACGCCCCGCATCGTAGCGCGCTAATTTGATTTTCTGTCGGTTTCTTTTCTGGAACTTAGGGTGCATCGATTCTAAAGGCTAGCTATTCCAGCTCGGATCGACTCTTGATGAGAAATTCCTTATAGACGACCCCTTTGGGAATACCCAAAGCTACTGAGATGTCTCTTGAGGCATCCTTCGCCGAGATCCCCTTAGCCAATGCTTCGTGAATCGCAGCATCTAGATACATTACGGATTGGTGGGCTTCTTGGCTGTTACCCTCAACAACTAAGGTCAACTCCCCTTTGGGGTGACGTTTCGCGAACTGTTCAAGAAGCGATCCAAGGGTCCCTCGAATAAATTCTTCATGGACTTTTGTTAGTTCTCGAGCGGCAACGCACCTCCTACTTTTCCCAAAAATATTACTCATTTCTTCGAGCGTGCTCAAAGCTCGCTTTGGTGATTCAAAAAAAATCAAAGTTTCATTTCTATCTACAAGAGAAGAAAGGAGTTGGGTGCGTTCTCCTTTCTTTCTGGGAAGAAAACCCACAAACGTAAAAGGAACCACAGGGAGCCCCGACCCAACAAGTGCAGTTAAC
>CAYOGP010000097.1:0-7386 GCA_964403555.1 uncultured Spirochaetales bacterium
GGAGCGTAACGCAGAGTTCTTTCTGCGAGTGCTAATGCTAAAGATGGACGATTCTTCTCTAGAGCCGCTTCTGCTAATTTGAAGTTCCTCTTTCTTTGGGTCTTGTACCAACTCCATTGCGCACTCTCTATTCGCTCTAGCAATTGAAGCGCACGAGGGTCGTCTGGTCTCAGTTCGACGAACCGCTTCCATTGCGCGAGTGCGTCTCTTTCCTCGGAAGTAAGATCACGTCTTCGATGCTCTTTTACGCTAATACCTATGAGGGCTTGAATGATTCTAAGTGGTAAGAGGCTACCAGATGACAAGGAACGTCCAACGGCACCAACGACACTATTTGCAGTACCTGCGACACGTCGTTTTCGAGAGTTTTTCATTTGACGAGACGCTCGAGGCAAAGGACTGATTGCAATTTCTTTCTCTAAGCGTTTTCGTTGTACCAGACCGAGATCTTTTCTTTCTAAAAGTGTTTGTGCATTGTCATGAAATCCCGTTCCAGTTGATTCCATTGAAAGACGAGCTTCCATCGCGATACCTACGAGTTCTCCTGCCTGAGGCTTTTTAGATTGAGCATCGTTCTCTATTGCATTTAGTTTTCTTAAAGCTACATCGGCCTTTGAGGTATTACCTGACAAAACAGAAACGGCGAGCTCTCTAATATGTTTGTCTTTTCCTTCCGGAACAATTGAAAAGGTAGGCCGAAGTCGCTCTAATGCGGATTGAGATGGTACGCGCGCAGGCTGGCTACATCCGATAGCGCTTAGAATTCCTAAAAGAAATAGAGTCAAGTTTAGCGAGATCATATGTTTATGGTGTAAAACGGTCACGATCAACCCGTAATGTAAATGCCAGGAAGGACTCGAGACGTTGCGCGGCTTCAATGCGCTCACTGGCCCCGTCTTGATTAGAGACGGCTTCGTAAAGCCTCGCTGCACTGCTCACTAATTCTTCAAAATTCGCTGGTTCGAACTTCAAACTTTCTGGAGGGTATTCTTCTATGTACTCATGAGCCAGTGTCGCATAAAGATCCGCAAGTGCTAGTAAGTGCCGATTCGCGTTCTTACTGCCCCGATGTCGAATAACCAATTGTTGCCTTGCAGAGATAGCTTTTAAGTTGCCGGTAGTTTCCGTTCTCCTGAATGATTCAAGGCGTCTAGCTTCCATGAAATCTGTTCGTTCCATTTCTTCTTTGAGAACTGACTCGTAGTGAGTGTCTTGAACTTCTTTTCCAAGGCTTTCGAGTAGGGCTCTCCTTTGGTCAACTTTCGTAAATTCTCGACGATCCGCGTCCGAAGGACGATTTTCAACACTGGAGCTCGAAACTTCAAGCTCGGCTGCTTCTGCAAAAGCATCGCAAAGAGCTGCACTTTTTAAGGCTTCCATTTGAAGCTCACCTTCATATCGCGCAGCCTGCTTGTACTGTTCTGAAGCAAGATCAAAGGCTCGAAGTCTCTCCAAAGCCCTTCCCTTTGAAAAAGCAATTGCATCCATCATGTAGCCCGATCGAAGCAAGTCAGAATTTATTGCTTCAAAATTTTCTAACCTGAGAAGAGATGCCCTATAAACGTTTCTTCCAGTAAAATCCCGCGCAGGTTCAAATTGATAAGTATCATCGGGAATGTGCCGCCTGAGGACCGCGATGATCTCGAGGATGTTTGCAGCAGGGTCATACCGAGCATCTTTGATCGCCGGTTTGGCACAACCCGAAAGTATAAACGGGTATGTACTAATGTAGAGAAGAGCAAGGAAAATTCGTGCCGTTTGCCGCCTGACTGGACTTCGGTAGGCCATGGATTCTTATCTCTAGCGTCCTTTCTTTCGTTTGATGGGTTTTGATTTAGTTCGAGCGACCCTTGCATTAAGCATTTTCTCGGTAGCTATAACCGCAGCGGCAAGTTGGTCTGAATCCACTCCTTGTGTGACTAGATTCCCTTCCCCGGAGCTTTCGCCGGCCCACGTAATAACCGTTTCTACTAAGGCATGAGTTCTTCCGCCTGGTGGAATGCGAACTCGAAAGTCTTCTAGTCGAGGAACAGAAATCTTGAAGGAACGGACCGCTTTTTTCATTGCATTCATGAAAGCGTCGTAACCTCCATCGCCTTTGGCTTTACCCGTCGACTCTCGCCCTCTAAATGCAATCGTTACTGTGGCTTCGGGTGTTGAGTTTGCCTGGACTCTTACGTCATAGTTCGATACCCGAACAAGTTGTTCCTCCGGAGTTTTTAAAACGTCTGCGATTATGAATCTTAAATCTTCGGGTACTACGGTATGTTTCTTGTCTCCTAGCTCTATGATTCGTTGAAGAACTACCTCTCGAACATCCGAAGAAAGATCGATACCGAGATGACTTAAATTTTGATCTAAAGAAGCTTTTCCGGACAGCTTCCCTAATGCGTATCGACGTTGTCGACCGAACCTCTTCGGCAAAAGAGGACTTGCGTAAAGGTCACCCTTCGCGTCTCCATCTGCGTGTATTCCTGCAGTTTGGGTAAAAACGTCTCGCCCTACAATGGGAGCATTCGCAGATACCTCTTTTCCACAAAAAGTCTCAACGATCCTAGATGCCGCGACCAGCCGCTCTTCTCGTATAGAAGTTTTAAAGTTCGTGTGGTCATGGATTGCTGCAACCGCCTCGACTAGTTTGCTATTCCCCGCTCTTTCCCCCATGCCGTTTACACTTGTGTGGATGCCTCTTGCTCCCGCCCTGACTGCAGCTAAGCAGTTAGCTGTGGAAAGTCCGTAATCGTTATGGCCATGATATTCAAAGTGTATTTGGGGCCATGTTGATTTCATTAACCCCACGAACTGGTGAACTGAAATCGGATCTTGTATTCCAAGTGTGTCCGGTAGGTACACTCGTTTTACCGGCAACTGGACAAGGCTCTTCATTACTAAAAAAACGTAGTCGAAAGAGCTTTTTACTCCATTCGACCAATCCTCCAGATAAACATTCACTGCCACTCTTTTTTTTGCAGCATATGCAATCGTTTCCTCAATTTTGGCTCGATGTTTCTCCGGCGTCATGCGGAGCTGCAAGCGACAGTGTTCTTCAGATCCCTTAGTGAGAAGGTTTAGGACTCGTCCTCCTACACTGTGAATCCAGTCCACAGATGACTTTCCATCGCAGTAACCCAGAATTTCTATTCTATTCAAAAAACCCGTTTTTCTGGCCCACGAAGCAATTTTCACTGCCGCTTCCCTCTCTCCTGCGGAGACGCGGGAGCTAGCGATTTCAAGGCGATCGACGTTTACGTCCTCTAGCAGAAGGCGCGCCAGTTGTAATTTTTCCGCGGGGGTATACGAAATGTCAGGGGTTTGTTCCCCATCTCGCAAAGTGGTGTCCATGACTTCTATGAGGTCAGGGCTTTTCTTAGGATATTTTTGAACTTTCTGAGGAGTTCTGGCCATTATTAACCTGATCAGTGGGTTGTGCAGCTAAAGCCTGAAACGTTCAGACGAGCCTCTCTTGCGGTATTTTCCGATAAACTCTGTTTGTGAATTCTAAGCCTCCACTCTATTTACCTAAATCTCCTGGCGAGTCCAGGAGCATAGTCGATGCAGATGAAAGGGCCGATAGCAGATTGGCGAAGATCCTTGGAGTTAGCCTGAGAGAAGCCCAAAGAGTTCTAAAAAGTCGATCTCTCTTGATCGACGGCGTTTGGAGAACCTTGAAGAAAGGAGACCGTCTTTCGGTCACGGCTACGATCGAAGTACCTGACTATCAATCACCGGGAAAGCAGAGGCCGATTGCTAATAAGGAGGCTCTTCCGCCAATTTTGACGAAGGGTAATGGCTGGATTGCTGTTGATAAACCGGCAGGAACGCCCGTTCATCCTTTAAACCCCGGAGAGAAGGATACTCTGCTTAATGGGTTAATTAGTGCTTATCCGGATTTGTCTGGCGTAGGCGAGTCAGGTCTGAGGAGTGGAGTAGTTCATCGCCTTGACGTGGGTACTTCCGGAGCGATTATTTTCGCAACAGTTGAAAGCGTTTACCGGAAGTTGAGGAGCTCATTTTCTCGGCATAGAGTTGAAAAATACTACTTTGCCGTTGTGGAAGGACTTCCTAAGCCTACCGGGGAAATTGAGCTTTCTCTTTACGTGGCTCAGCATAGTCCCGCCCGGGTTCGCGTCGCGCCTAAAACATCAACGAGACGTACTTGGCCTTGCGATCTCTCCTGGCGAGTTATTCGAAGATCAGGCAAACATTCATTGGTGGAGGTAAGAATTTGGACAGGATTTCTACATCAAATCAGGGTCGGCCTGTCCCACATGGGGTTTCCGGTCATCGGTGATCCAATATATGGAAAAGGGAAATTGCCTGATCGACTAATGCTCCATTCTGGTCGCATCCGTCTAGAGGAGGAGGGAATCGACGTGCAGAGCCCCTATCCTGAGACCTGGCCAAATTTGAAGCCCAAGTAAATCGGAATTCCAGTGCCGTGTCTGATAAATTTGGCGACTTTATTTTTCTTGGCTCGTCATCGTAAGTCTCATAGCGAGAGCCTTTTCCTCCTCTGCCTCAGGAATCATCCCTTTTTTTTGGTAGAAAATTGAAAGGCTCGTGTGGCCTAAGGGCTCGTTAGGTTCAAGTTCTACCAACACCTTGCCGGCTTCAAGAGCCCCATCTAGGTCTCCTAGTCGGTCGAGCGACATCGCTAGACCATTCCACGCGATCGCAAGGCTAGGGTCAAGCGAGACTGACTCGCGGTATTCCGATGCAGCCAAGTCATATTCGCCGGCTATAAAATGCTGGAATCCTTTTTTATAGAGGCTTTGAGAGTCTCCCATATTGGAAGTGTAGCGTCTTGATCGAAGCAATCGCGAAAAGCACGGTTATTCTTGTCCTGGAGGTAAAAACAGTTGAGAAAGCCTTGGTTCTGGATTTTGGCGGTACCCGTTCTTATTGTCGTTGTTTTCATTTGGTCTGCTAGGCGCAGTGTAGATATACCAAAGGGAAGTTATTTAGTTGTAGAACTTAAAGGCGACTATGCAGAATCAGCTAACCCAACCTTTTTCGATTTTTTCTTTCCAGGATCTTCGAGACCTTTTGCTTTCGTTTTGTCGGAATTGTCCAAGGTCGAGAGGGACGATCGTGTTGCCGGTGTTTTGCTTAGGATTCAAGATTTAGAAATTGGTTGGGCGAAAGGTCAAGAAGTACGTGCGGCCATTCAGCGCCTTTCAGGCAAGGGCCAAAAAGTTGTTGCGTATCTAGAGACAGAGACTTTGAGTTCTAATCTTGAATATTACGTGGCTAGCGCCGCAGATGAGGTTTATTTGGCGCCTGGCATGCGTAACCCCTTAATAGGATTGGCAGCAGAATACTTTTTTCTGGGCGATTTTTTCGAGCAGTTTGGCGTTTCGTTTGAATATGAGCGTATCGGTTCTTACAAGACTGCAGTAGAAACCCTGACAAGAGAAACGATGTCGGACCAAAACCGAGAAATGACGGAGTGGTTGATAAATTCTATCAATTCTCAGTTTATTAATGGAATTTCGCAGTCTCGTAACATCTCGATCAACCAAGTAGAGGCGGCTATCGAAAAAGCGCCCGTTTCTTTAAATAAAGTCCAGGAGCTTGGACTGATCGATGGAATTTCGAGCTTCTCTACTCTTGTTGATAATCTCGGAGTTGATGTGATCAATGCACGTGACTATGCGGAAGTAGATGTTGAAGACCTTGGTTTTTCAGCTGATCTTTCTATCGCTGTGGTGTATGCAAGTGGCCCTGTGGTTACGGGAAAAGGAACAGATCGTATTAATGGGAGCGTGCAAATTAATTCGGAAGTTATATTGGAAGCCTTACAGGATATTACCCGTTCTAATGACATTGATGCCGTAATTTTGCGTATCGATAGCCCCGGCGGTTCAGCATTGGCATCTGACATAATTTGGGATGCGGTGAGTAAGGTAAGGGAAGTTGGGATACCGGTTGTTGCTTCGCTTTCAGATGTCGCAGCCTCAGGTGGTTATTACATAGCGTCAGGCGCGGACATTGTCGTTGCATCCCCAGGAACCATAACAGGCTCAATAGGAGTTTTTGTACTGAGACCGGTATTTGAAAAATTATTAAAGACCTTAAAAATAGGAACTGCGCATGAGACGCGCGGAGATTACGCTGAACTCTCTTTGTTGACAAAACCACTTTCTGTAAGAGGGAGAAAACGTTTACAAGAGGAAATGAAACAAGTTTATGAGAGATTTCTAAACAGAGTTTCCCAAGGTCGGAAACTTGAAAAAGATATTGTGGATTTAAATGGTCGAGGCAGGGTCTTCACAGGTATTCAGGCAAAAAGAAGAGGCCTTGTTGATGTTTTAGGAGGGATGGATATCGCGATTTCAGAAGCTACCCGTCTTTTGGGCTATGAAGAGTCGCAGGATGTATTGTTAATCAGTTTTCCCCGCCAAAAGTCTCTCGTGCAACAATTTGGGAGAAAGATTCTTTCTGGAGCTTCGGATACGATTCTCTCAGAAAGTATCTCTCAAATACCAAGAGGGTTGTGGGAATTTTCTCGAGTTCCGGTAGGGTCTCCAGTACTCTTTTCGACCGTAATTCCGCACATTCGATAGAAAGCGGACGTTGCTTTAAAAAGGTTTGAGAAAAATATATTTGGAAGACTCCGACCGTTGAGATGAATTTTGAAGAATTAAGGGAAGAGACCGAAGTCGAAATTATATCAATGATAAAGACAAAAGAATTGGTTCTTGATTTCAAGATACAATGGCTGCTTCAAGAACAATCAGATTGCATGGACCATGCTTCAGGAAGTTTTGGATAGGGATCAAAATGAGTAGCATATCAACAGAAGATGGATTGACTTTGCATGTCGAAATTAGTGGTATTGGACCCCCCGTGATTTTTTCCTCAGGTTATTGCCAAACAGGACAAAATTTCAGTGGTCAAGTCGATACGTTGGTCGGTGCTGGGTTTAAGGTTATTCGGTGGGATTATCGTGGTCATGGTCAATCCGACGCACCTAGCGGAAGTCATTTATATTCACTTAAAAAGGTTCTAGTTGACTTAAGAAAAATAGTGGACTTCACCTCTCCTAAAGAGCCGGTGGTATTGGCGGGTTTGTCCTTTGGCGGACTGGCATCACTTCACTTCGCATTGCATTTTCCCGATCGTGTTCGAGCTCTTGTTCTAATCTCAACGGGACCAGGTTTTAAAAAACCCGAAGCTCAAAGAGCATGGTCTGAGCAAGTGGAGCGAATTGCAAAAAGGCTTGAAAAAACGGGCTTCAATGGTTGGACTGAAGGGGCAGCCGCGAAATTGGCGATTGGGCTGAATCCAAGTCTACCTGCAGCGCAGGCGGCTGGTCAAGCCATCCTTTCGCAGGACCCCGAAGGTGTGGCTCACTTCGGTAGAAAAATCACCGCTCTTGCACCA
>CAYOGP010000098.1:0-7373 GCA_964403555.1 uncultured Spirochaetales bacterium
GCACAGCACATCGGAACGCCAAGCCAAGATCATCGCGGGAGGAGGGTAGCGGCATTCCAGTCGATCAACGTGGTCGACCTTCAGAACGATCGTGGAACATTGTTCCCTTGCCAGGGACATAACCACGCTCCTCAGAAGCTGTCGAAGTTGAAGAAGGTCCTAGACGTTAACTACCTGTCAGAAGGTCGTTAGTAAGAAGGATCCGAATCTCGCTGCTTAAAGCGGGATAGAGTAAAAAAGGGCACCCAGATTTTTCTGGGTGCCCTTTTTATTTTGAGCCTTCTCTTGTTGTGGCGAGTCCTCGTTTTGCTCTCGTAATTTGTCTATATCGAAAAGATCTTTTCTCCAACTATGCTAGGTAGTTGGAACCCGAAAGCCGTCCTGCTTTGGGGTCGATTCTAACGTGTACGACCGCAATCTTGTCGGATGAGAGTGCCCGTTCGAGGGCAGGCCGAATTTGATCGGGTTGCTCAACATATTCCGAGTGCCCATCTACCATTTCTGCAATCTTCTCATAACGGGCAGGTAGGAGAGAGGCGATTCGCGGAGCGTCGCTCGGCATCATCGCGTCTTGTATTCCATGCCCTGCAATTCCTTCGTTGTTGGCCACAACAAGAGTTGCCTTTACGTTGCACCTTGCAGCTGTCTCTACCGACATCGCTGCCGCGCCAAAGGCGTAGTCGCCCAATACCGCTATAGAGGGTGCATCGGGGTTTGCGATGGCAGAGCCGATAGCGTAGGGCGCTCCTACGCCCATACAGCCTGTAGTTCCGGCGTTTAGGCGACCTCGATTTACGTAGCTAGGTAAGACGGCTCTACAAATTCCCATGATGGTTTCGCCTTCGGCGGTAATGGTCGCCTCTCGCGGAGCTACGGTCGAAACCTCGTGAACGAGCCGGTATGGGTTAATCGGAGCGGAATCGTCGAGCAGGGCTGCACGAACTTTCTCTGCATTTGCTTCGCTCTTTTCACGAAGGTCGCCTAACCAGCTTCCGCTTGAAGATGTTGCCTTGGTTGTGTCCAGCGCCTGATCCAGAAGTTCTGCTCCTTTCCGTGCATCTGAAACTATTCCGAGAGATACGGGAGCCCCAGAGATCATCTCTTCGGCCTCAAGATCGAATTGTATGATTTTTGAGTGAGCGGCGAAGCGTCGACCGTGCCCGAAGATCCAATTAAATCTTCCTCCAAACATAACGATGAGGTCAGCCTCACCCAGAGCCATTGATCGCGCGCCGTTCGCGAAATTGGGATGATCGTCAGGAATAGTTCCTCGCGCCATAGGCGAGCAGACATAGGGTATGCCGCGATCGACCAGCTTTTGTATCGCCGGACCGGCATCGCTCCAGGCCGCCCCTTTACCTAAGACAATGACAGGTCTTTTTGCCGAAGCGAGAAGGGTTGCAGCCTCGTCTATTAAGTTCGGGTCAGGATAAGGAGCGCTAATAGGAGTGTTTTCCCGCAGAGTGATGGTTTCGGCGGGAATGCGTTTTGCCACAACCTCACCGGGGAAGTCCAAGTAGACGCCTCCAGGTCGCCCCTCGAGAGCCTTTCCTAGGGCGAGGTGTATCCATTCCGGAATTCGTTCCGTTCGGTCAACTTGTCCTACCCACTTTGACGCAGGTCGCGCTAAGGCGATTTGGTCGGCTTCTTGAAAACCACCTACCCCCCGAGTTTGAGAGAAGGCTGAGCCACCTAGTACGACTAAGGGAAGACCACTTGCTGTAGCCACGTAGAGAGGTGTGACGGCATTACTCATGCCGGGTCCAGATCCGACCACCATGACCCCTGGCTTTTTCTTCTGATATCCCCAGGCCTGGGCCATGAATCCAGCATTTAGCTCCAACCTGCCACCGATGACTCTCATTCCTACTTCATGGGCGCCTGCGAAGATTTGAATAGAAGGCCCAGCTACCACTCCAAAGAGCGCATCGATGCCTGCCTTTCGTAATTGCATGGCGGCTATTTGACCGCCATCCTTCTTGGGGACACTTTCGGACATTTTGCTTTCCTTTTAGGGGTTCCTTTCCTCCAAGCATATGCCTAAGTTACCTTAGGAGTCGGCAAAATTTTACCGTTTTGTTGACACCTTAGACCGTGCGGATTACTTCAGTTCGCGCGATATTGTGGGTAACGACCTCAGTGGTCCGTAAAATCGGGAGCTTACATGTCCTCAGCAATAAAGATTCAATCAAAGCGCCTTTGTACGCTCATAGCCCTTGCGGTAATGGCGCTATCTACAAGTGCATGTGTGGTGATCGAAGACGGTGAAGTGGGGGTCGCTAAGAGCTTCGGTGCCATTGCTGACCAGCCGCTTTCACAGGGGCTCACTTATGTTGTCCCAGTGGCAAGGCAGGTGGAGCGCTGGAACATTAAGCTCCAGGAACTCAAAGAGACTGCGATGGTTCCTTCCTCCGAGGGACTCATTGTGGGCTTAGATACGTCTCTTCTGTTTCAGGTTGACCCTGTTAAGGCCCCAGAAATACGCAAGACGGTAGGACGCTACTACGTGGAACGCCTGATTATTCCGTACTTCCGTAATGCCTTGCGAGATGTTGTTGCGGGTTATCCCGTGAGAAATATTTATTCGGAGACGGGCCGAAAAGAAATAGCTACAAGAATCCGAAACTTTCTCGACGAGAGCCTCGGAGGCCGAGGAATTCAGGTAGTGGACGTTTTATTGCGGGACGTGAAGCTTCCCGAACGTTTTCGGGAAAGCATTGAAGCCAAGCTCACCGCTGAACAGCGCGTTCAACAAAAACAGTTCGAATTAGAGCAGGCCAGAAAAGAAGCGGAGATTGAGGTTGCCAGAGCGGAAGGTGCTGCGAAGGCGCAAGCAATCATCCGCGAAACTCTCTCGGATTCTTATCTGCAATACTTGTGGATTCAGACATTAAATGAGAATCCCAATGTGATTTATGTAGCGACCGAAGCGAACCTTCCAATTTTCAAAGGCGTGGGCACCGGGGCGGGTAAATAGAGATCGGTCTATTCCGCGTCCATCGCGGTCCAGACCTCGTCGAGAATTCTAAATCCACTTACTGCTGCGGGCCAGCCGGCGTAATGGGCTACGTGTGTCAGGACGGCCTCAATCTTTTCGCGTGGAATTCCAAGGTTTCTGGCTCCTCGAAAGTGAATTCGTTGCTCCGCCTCTCTACCGAGAGCCACGAGTACTGTGCAGGTTATGAGCGATCTCTCTTCGATTTCGAGTTCTTTTCCTTGCCAGACGTCCCCGAAAAGATGCTCCATCGTCATTCTTCCAAAGTTCTTGGGAAGACGAGCACCTGATTTGTGACCGGCTAGAAGTTTTCCAAGAGTTGCTTTTCCCTTTTCCATTTTCGATTCTGACACGTAGTTCTCCTAATTGATTGGTTACCAAGAAATAAAATTTTTAACGAAGTAATTGATCATGTCGTTGACTTGCGTTGGAACAAGTAGGTGGTTGAAATGACCAGCTCCCGAAGTTTGTGCATTGATGACTCCCGGAAGTAACTTTGAAATTTCTCGCTGTCGATTCAAAGGTGGTTCCGCGGCGATATGCAGGGCGGGAACATTGCAGTTTTTAGCAGCATTTTTCCCATCGAAATCGAGCACACCTCTCATCGCGGCCACAGCTACATGCGTAGGGGCGGCGGTCATTTCTTTGAGGACTTTATTCCTAAGATTCTTGTCGTCCGTAGGCAGGAAGAGGACATCACGTACGAAGCTTTTTTGTGGATCTGCATCGCCACTCTCGAGCGAGTTTACCATGCTTGCTATCGCCTCTCTCATCTGAGGGGGTGGGTCTATGGGAGCTGGGTCAACCATGACAATTCCTCGGACCAGCTCCGGGTGTCGCGAGGCCAGGGCGAGCACTGTCAGTCCACCCATAGAATGCCCTACCGCTACAGGGCGATCTAAGCCAAGGGATTGAATGACATGGGCTGTATCATCGGCGAATTGCTCGATAGGGTAGTCGCCAGTCGGCCTGTCGCTCAGTCCGTGACCGCGAAGGTCGACAGAGACCGCTCTGTAGCCGGCTTTGTGAGCAAACTCGGCTTGAGGCTTGAAATAGGTGTGATTGCAGGTCCACCCGTGGACAAAGACAAAGGTGCCGTTGTCTGAAGCACTGCCTTGCAGGTCCTCGTAAGCCAGTTTTACATCGCCGTGAGTCAAGTAAAGCAATTTTTCTCCTTGAAGGGACCGATATTACACTGGTCTTTCGACCTGCGCCCTGCTTGTTCTGGTCGTATAATTAAATTGTTTGGAATAATTGTTTTGGTTGAGGAGTCAGAAGATGCTGAAAGTAAAAACGACCTCGGCGACCCTTGGCGCCATAGTTACCGGAGTGGATCTAAAGACTCCGCTTAATCTCGATGAGTGGGAAGAAATAGAGGCTGCGTTTCGCTTGTATTCTGTCTTGGTCTTTCCCGACCAATTTGTAAACGATGCTCAACAGATTTCCTTTAGCGAAAGATTTGGTGCTCTAGAGCGTCTCATAACCGAAAAGAGTGACAATCAGGCGATCGCTCCGATCGCTAATGTCGATTCAAAGAACAGAGTTTTGCCCGAAGGTTCAAAATGGGATTTAATGTTGAAAGGCAATACATTCTGGCATACCGACAGCTCCTTTAAGCGAGTTCCTTCGAAAGCGTCATTGTTATCGGCTCGAACGCTCCCAGATTGTGGAGGTGAGACAGAGTGGGCAGATATGAGAGCAGCCTGGGAAACGCTCGACCATTCCTTGAAGGAAAAAGTCGAAGGTCTGGTCGGAGTCCACGACTATAGATATTCGCAAGGACTTGTTGGGGGGACAGAGTTTCTGACGGAAAATGAGTGGGAAGCATTGCCGCCAGTGCGGCACCCTGCGGTTCAAGTTCACCCAGAAAGCGGACGGACTGCACTCTACATTGGCCGGCATCTACGTGAATTCGAAGGAATGACGATGGATGAAAGCCAAGACCTCCTCGGAAATCTGCACGACCATTCTTGCCAACCACCTCGAACGTTTCTCCATAAGTGGGAGGTGGGAGATCTGGTTATCTGGGACAATCGTTGTGTTTTGCACCGAGGACATGAATGGGATCGGCGCCAGCGAAGAATCATGAGGCGGACAACTGTTGCAGGCGACGGGAGCAACGAATGGGCAATGTAGGTTTGTTATTTGTTTAGAGTTAGATTGTTAGCTCATCGTTTTTTATCGTCGACGTTCTTTTTAATATAGCGACAGAAGCGAGGTCCTCCTTGGCAAGATTACATTTAAGTGCCCTCGATCAGTCGCCCGTCCGTCGGGGTGAAAGCTCGGCAATCGCACTTTCAGAAACAGTTAGATTGGGAATTCTATGTGATGACTTGGGCTATGAAAGATTCTGGGTTGCAGAACATCATAATTTACCCGGGTTTGCGGGGACTTCTCCTGAGGTGTTGATCGGTGCGATTGCAGCGCAAACAAACCGCATTCGAGTTGGGAGCGGCGGGGTAATGCTATCTCATTACAGCTCACTTCACGTAGCAGAATCTTTTAGAGTTTTAGAGTCCCTTCATCCTGGTCGAATCGACCTGGGCTTGGGGAGGGCTCCGGGAAGTGACCCTCGTACCGCTGCAGCACTTGCTTATCCGGGCGAGGCTCGAGATGTTCGGCATTACCCCGAACAGATTGACGACCTTGTTTCCTACCTAGGTCCAGGACAGGAAGGCTCTCATCCGTTTTCTGGTATTAAAGCGGCGCCCACCAAGGGAAGTGTTCCAGAAGTATGGTTGCTAGGTTCTGGAATAGACTCTGCCCTACTTGCTGCCGAACGAGGTCTTCCCTATGCGTATGCCCATTTTTTTGGAGCCTCGGTCGATCATGGCCCGGCAATTGTCGATGCTTATCGTACACGCTTCGAGCCTTCACACCTTTCTGAAGTACCTAAAGTAATGCTCGCGGTTCAGGTAATTTGCGCAGAGACCTCGCGTCGTGCGTACGATCTTTCTTTAAGCCTAGGGTTGGCAAGGTTGCTATTGGCAAAAGGAGTGCCAGAACCCATTGCATCTGTAACGGATGCGAGTGCTTACCCGTATTCGTCTTCTGAAAAAGCCTTTGTCGAGCAATTTCAGGAGATTTGTGTACTCGGTACTGAGGATGAGGTAGAGAAGAGGCTGGAGTTGTTGAGCGAACAGTTTGAAACGGATGAGTTTTCTGTTGTCACGGTCTGCCATGATTTTGAAAGTCGATGCGAATCATATCGTCTTCTAGCTAAACGTTTTGGACTCAAGTGATAAACCATAATCGTAACCGATATCAATTTCAGTTGAGCCATCGAGTCAAAGCAACTGGCATTAACTAGGAGATGCTCCTTCGATTTGACCGAGAAGAGGGCTTTGGTGCCAAACGACTAGACTCCAACTTTCGTCTTCAAGTATCCAGGTTTGAGTAAAGCCCATAAATCTCTGACGAAAACCTGAATCTCTCGGCTTTCCCCGAAGTGTTGCATATCCAGAAATAATACCAGTCTCCCCACGCAACTGAAATTGAAGTTCTCGAGCTACCCATTCAAACGATTCCCAGTTTGGTCCATGAAACTGAATGTGTTCAACGAAGTCTGTTTTTGAAAATCTCCAAGGTATGTCTTCATCGAAGATCACCATGTCGTCGTTCATTGCGCCGTAGGCTTCATTTAAGTTCCCAGCGTTGAAGGCATTCCGCCAATCGTTAAATGCGGATTCGAGAGAAGTTTTTTTTGTAGTCATTGGTTCTCCGATTGTCGTTTGGAGTAAGAATCCACTTTCTTTTTGAAAGCAGGTGAGAAAGTTTAATTCTGCTTGTATTCATTTAACCATAGACTTGTATTAAATTCTCATGGAAAGTTTTTCGTAAAATATCGAACTTAATCTGGGCAGTGGGCCGTTTTTGAGAAAGAAAGCTTTCGTCTCTTACATCCCTTGCGGGGACCCGGAAGGCGTGCGCCAACCGTTTCAGAGCACAGACCCAAAAACGACTTACAATGGCAAGAATATCAGAGGGTCGCTTTCATCCAAAGGAAAATAGGGAACCCGGACCTGCTAGAATCATTAGGGATGTTTTCATTCGCTTGGTGGAAATTTTGATTCAAAATCGATGGATGAGAGATGTTCAATTTTGCATTGCCGCGCTTCGAGCAAGGCGTGTACTATGTGGTCGAGTACAATCCCAATTTCAATTTACGGAATTTAAAACTGATTGAGTTTTAAATAAGCGTCACAGGCCACAAAATCCTGACGATCATTTTATTCCGAAAAAATGAAATCAGATTAACTTCTATAGATACTAGATGGTAGGCCAGGAAGAATTATGAAAATTGCAGTCGATGTAGGCGGGACATTTACAGATATCGTAACTATTGAAAATGACAAGATCGCCGTTGCGAAAACACCGA
>CAYOGP010000099.1:0-3565 GCA_964403555.1 uncultured Spirochaetales bacterium
AGAGATTGGCGGTTTGTACGGGGTCGGCGTCGCAGCTATGAGCATGTTGTCTTTGGCAGGCATTGTAGTTGCGATTGATGCCTACGGTCCAATTACTGATAACGCTGGAGGCATTGCGGAAATGGCCGAATTGGGTGATGCGGTGAGGGATGTAACGGATCCTCTTGATGCCTTTGGTAACACGACAAAGGCTGTGACTAAGGGTTACGCGATCGCATCTGCTGGCCTAGCCGCCGTGGTCCTTTTCGCGGTTTATATTGAGGACCTAAAGCGCCTCGGAAATATAGAAACATCTTTCGACCTTTCCAGCGTCCACGTTCTAGCAGGACTCTTTATCGGGGCGATGATCCCGTTCATTTTCGCCTCTCTTGCGGTGAATGCGGTGGCCCTTGCGGGCCAACAGGTCGTAGAAGAGGTCCGCCGTCAATTTCGAGAAATAAGCGGAATTATGGATGGTACGGAAAAGCCTGATTACCGGACGTGTGTCGATATCGTGACTGGATCAGCTCTCCGTTTGATGGTTGCTCCTGCTCTCATTCCTGCTCTCATTCCTATTGTTGTGGGGCTTGTTCTGGGTCCCCAGGCTCTTGGGGGACTTTTGATCGGTTCGATCGTGGCTGGGGTTTGTGTTGCACTTTCCATGACGACGGGAGGGGCTGCATGGGATAACGCTAAGAAGTTTATCGAGACGGGTGCGCATGGTGGCAAAGGCTCAGAGGCACACAAAGCTTCGGTTACGGGCGATACTGTAGGGGATCCATACAAAGACACGGCAGGCCCGGCCATAAACCCAATGCTAAAACTGGTAAACATTGTGGCGCTACTAGTAATCCCGTTTCTTGCATAATCCCGGTCTCGAACCGGAAATCGTAGAGGGTTCAATCGGATTCTCTGTGGCCTCCGGTGGGAGAGCGATGAAAGAACGGAAGTAGTTATCTCTGTGCTCTAACAAACGGTGTGCGTTTGTGGAATATGCCCTCCACAGGCAAGTGCAAAGGGTTGTGATTCGAGACTATGAAACCTGAGCTCCGACACGACTTCGCTAAACTCATGAGGCTTCCGCCCTATGTTTTATCTGAAGTTACATCTTTGCGTCATGCAGCTCGAAGAGCTGGAGAAGATGTGGTTGACCTAGGTATGGGCAATCCTGATCTAGCAACGCCGCCTCATGTAGTGGAGAAAATCGCGGAAGCTGCACAGAACTCAAAGAATCACCGTTATTCGGCTTCAGGTGGAATACCTAATCTGCGATCTGCAATTTGTGAATGGTACGAGAGGCGCCATCAGGTCTCTCTGGATCCGACCGAAGAGGCGCTGGCCGTGATCGGTGCAAAAGAGGGTCTTTCACACTTTGTGCTCGTATCGATCGGACCGGGAGATGTTGTCTTGGCTCCCGATCCCACATATCCGATTCATCAATATTCGGTGATTATTGCCGGTGGTGATCTTCGTCATGTTCCCCTTACACCCGACACCGATTTCATAGAAAACTTAGAGTTGGCAATGTCTCGGACGTGGCCAAAGCCTAAGCTTCTGATTTTGTCCTTTCCTCACAATCCCACAACTGTGACCGTAGATTTTGAGTTCTTCGAAAGAATTGTGGCTTTTGCTCGAGAACACGAGTTGATGGTTGTCCATGATTTTGCTTACGCTGAGATTTGCTTCGACGAGTATAGGCCTCCTAGTATCCTGGAAGTACCAGGCGCGAAGGATGTCGCAATTGAGTTTGTTTCCCTGTCCAAGAGCCATTCTATGGCAGGCTGGCGAGTAGGCTTTGCGTGTGGAAATCCTGAAATGGTTCACGCTTTGGCTAGGATAAAGAGCTACCTCGACTATGGAATTCCGCAGCCGATCCAAATTGGTGCGATAGTTGCCCTGCGAGGATCACAAGACTGCGTTGTTAAGGCCCGAGAAGAATATTGCCTAAGACGAAATACACTGATTGATGGATTATTGGTTGAGGGCCCAGGTTCATGGGAAATAGAAAAGGCTAAGGCCACAATGTTCGTTTGGGCACCGATACCAGAGGCGTTAAAAGAGATGGGTTCGTTAGAATTCTCTAAAAAGCTGCTCCTCGAGGCGAAAGTGGCAGTAGCACCCGGAATAGGCTTCGGGATTAATGGCGAAGGCTATGTGAGGTTTGCCTTGGTAGAAAATAGACATCGTATAAGACAAGCGGTTCGAGGAATTCGTCGGTTTCTGCGTGATGTTGGAGGTACCTAATGCCCGGAATGATTGGGATAGGCTTGGTTGGCCTCGGTACGGTGGGTATGGGGGTTGCCCGCGTCCTGAAGGAAAATGCCCAGGTTATCGAGGAACGTTTAGGTTTTCCTTTGCGCCTTGTTAGGGTCGCGACACGCAACCCCGGGCGCACGCGTGACCTTGATCTTAGCAACGTGGTTATCGATGACGATCCACAGGCATTAATTCATGACGAGAATGTGTCAATCGTTGTTGAGTTGGTTGGCGGTACCGAAGTGGCAAAAGAAATTTGCTTAAATGCGATCGATTCGGGGAAGCATTTAGTGACGGCTAATAAGACTCTTTTGGCCGAGCATGGCTTTGAGATTTTCTCTTCTGCGGAGAAATCTTCCATTGATGTGGGCTTTGAAGCTGCGGTTGGTGGGGGGATTCCTATCCTCCGCGGTATTAGAGAGGGATTGTCTGCGAATAAGATTACTTTTCTTGCCGGCATCTTGAATGGTACTACGAATTTCATGTTGTCCGAGATGGCTTTTCGTGGTTCATCCTTCGATGACGTCTTGGTGGAGGCGCAGCGTCTAGGCTTTGCCGAGGCCGACCCAACTTTTGATGTGGACGGTGGTGATGCGGCGCAAAAGTTGTCGTTATTGGCATCAATGGTTTTTGGGGCGAGAGTTCGGCCTGAGGATATTATGACCGAGGGAATCAGAAATCTCGTTCCTTTAGACTTTGAATCTGCGCGGGCCTTTGGTTACCGGATTAAATTGCTCGCGTTGGCAAAACTTCACGGAGAGGGCGCTGAGGAGAGGATTGAAGTGAGGGTTCAGCCCACGATGATCTCGGAGTCTAGTCTGCTTGCAAAGGTTGATGGGTCAATGAATGCGGTAATGGTTAACGGAGATGCCGTAGGGCCAACGATGTTTTACGGAGCCGGCGCTGGTTCGCTACCAACAGCTAGTGCCGTAGTAGCGGACTTAATGGAAATTAGTCGAGAGATCAGGCGAGGTGTCACCGGGCGAGTTTCTCCTCTTTTGTATCCTTGCTCAAGACTTGTGAAGAAGTCAATCTTTCCAGTTTCGGAAATGAAGGCCCCATTTTATCTCGTATTTGACGCGATTGATCGCCCTGGAGTTCTGGGAAAAATTGCCAGTGTTTTAGGTTCCGTAGGAATTAGTATTAAGAGTGTAATACAGCACGGCGCCGAAAAAGATTCGGTCCCGGTAGTTGTTTTAACTCACGTTGTGCGTGAGAGCGCTATCAGAAACGCGTTGGATGAAATTCGCAAGTTTCCCGAAGTTCGCGGCTCTGCCAAAATGATTCGGATTGACGAGGAAGTCTAAAAATGCCTCCCGAGCCCAATTAC
>CAYOGP010000099.1:3575-7356 GCA_964403555.1 uncultured Spirochaetales bacterium
AGTTCCTGGTTTGAAAGCATTTCCAATCCGAACGAGCGCTATAAGATTGATGAAGTTGTCTACACAGATACAGAAGGAGGACTTCTTCAAGTTTCTCATGACATAGAAGCGCTTCGGCAGTCCCCACCTGAGAAGTGGCGAAGGTTGTTTGATGAGAGATCTCATAAGACAGGATGGCCCTTTGGTTCAGGCGTCTGGGGAAAGAAAGAATTGGTTCTACCAAATATCTCGAACAAAAATATTGTGTCGATGTACGAAGGACACACTAATTTGTTTTGGGCAGAGCGATATGGTCGAGAACTCGGAATTGAAGATCTGTGGATTAAACTTTGTGGAAATACTCACACAGGGTCATTTAAAGATCTCGGGATGACCGTGTTGATCTCAATGGTAAAAGAAATGCTTGATCGGGGAAGGGATATTCCTGCCGTGGCATGCGCCTCGACGGGGGATACTTCGGCAGCCCTTGCAGCATATGCGGCGGCCGCAAATATTCCGGCAATTGTTTTTCTGCCTCGAGGGAAAATATCTGTTGCTCAGCTTATCCAACCAATAGCGAACGGGGCCATAGTTTTTGCACTAGACACGGACTTTGATGGTTGTATGGAAATCGTCAAAGAGGTTGCAGATAAAGAAGGTATCTACCTCGCAAACTCTATGAATAGTCTTAGAATCGAAGGCCAAAAAACTGTGGCAATTGAAATAGTCCAACAGTTTGACTGGAACCCTCCCGATTGGATCGTTATCCCTGGCGGCAACCTGGGGAATGTCTCCGCTTTGGCTAAGGGCTTAGATATTTTAATTGAACTCGGAATTATTGAAAAAAAGCCTCGTATTGTTTGTGCACAGGCTCATAATGCCAATCCGCTTTATAAAGCATACCTTCGTGACTTTGAAGTTTTTGAGCCGATGGCTGCGAGGACAACTCTCGCTTCTGCAATACAAATCGGAAATCCTGTGTCCTATGAAAAGGCTGTGGATGCCTTGCGAAGATACGACGGTATCGTAGAAGAGGCTTCCGAAGAAGAGCTTGTGGAAGCTTCAGTGCGGGCGGACCGCACGGGTCTATTTAATTGTCCGCATACCGGAGTGGCTCTAGCAGCTACAGAAAAACTTGTGGACCGTGGGGTCATTCGCCCCGGTGATAGAGTTGTGATCATTTCGACTGCGCACGGCCTGAAATTTGTGGAGTCAAAGGTTAAGTATCATGAGATGCGCTTAGACAATATCGATTCGAAATGGGCCAACCCCGAAATTTCCTTGCCGGCAGACTATGGTCTCGTCCGAGACCGCATGCTTCGCGAGATCGATTCACGCTTCAAGGAAAACAAGCGATGAAGGGGGAGGACAGTGTTTACAGGGATAATTGAGACAGTAGGAAAGGTTTTGAGTATTAAGGAAGGTGTTGGAGGACAGCAGTTCTTGATAGAAGCTCCGGAAATTGAAACAGGTGTGAAAATTGGGGACAGTATTTCTGTGGATGGAGCATGCCTTACTGTTACGAGCGTTGGGTCGGGCGAATTTTCATTTGATGTAATTCCAGAAACTCTTTCACGGACATCATTAGTAGAACTCAAAGAGATGTCGGTAGTCAATCTTGAGCGCGCTCTTCCCGCAGGAGGTCGTTTCGACGGACATTTTGTGCAGGGTCACGTAGACGCTGTAGGAGTTGTCTCTAAACGCGAAAAAGACGGTGATGATGTCCGGCTCTATATCGATTGCAATAGAGCGTTTTGCGACTATTTAGTTGAAAAAGGATCTGTAGCCATTTCCGGCGTTTCACTTACGGTAGTTGGGGTTGAAGACGAGAAGTTCGATGTGGCGCTAATTCCCCATACATTAGCAATTACGACTCTTCGTAGTCTTGAGATCGGTAGCCTTGTTAATCTGGAAGCCGATATTTTAGGCAAGTATGTAAAGCGCTATCTTTCCAAAGTTTCGTGATTTTGGTGTAGAAGCCGGCTGCTCCAGTAAGGAGACAGCTTTTGTCTCAGGGCGCACTTGCTTCGTGATTTTCCAATGATTCCGATTGTACTTTTGACGTAGCTCCAAAGCCTGAAATTGAAAGGGTGTAGTTTTGTCTACCATTAGTACGAAGCTCTCCTACATATTATCAAGTCTATCGACGGTAGTCCGTCTTGGTAGGGGGAGACACTCTCGAAGGTACACTTCTCCGCCAAAAGTAGATATCGAGTTGTATGATTTCGAGGCTTGTCCGTTTTGTAGACTAGTTAGAGAAACGATTACTGAGCTCGATCTTGATGTGAAGGTTTATCCGTGTCCGAAGGGCGGAAAGCGATATCGCGAGTATGTCAAACTGTATGGAGGAAAGGCTCAATTCCCGTTTATGGTCGATCGTGCGAGAGGAGTGAAGTTGTATGAATCATCCGCAATTAATATTTATCTGTATGAGCAATATGGTGGAGGTGTTGGAGAAGCACCGAATACCAACCGACAGGTGGGTGTAGTCCTTTCAAGTTTCGCAAGTCTTTTAAGAGGTGCTTCAGGCACCTTTGCTAGGTCTTCTGCTCCGTTTGCTGGTCCTCCAGTTCTTTATGGCGCCGAAGGGTGTTGGAAGTCTAGACTTGTTCGAGAGGAACTTTGTGTTCGCGAGATCACGTACAAATCAGTATCGGTCGGCTATGGGAGCAGTAAACGAGCGATTCTCGAAGATGTATCTGCAGGTCTCGGAACCCCAGTCTTGCTTCTTCCTCAGGAAGAAAAGATTTTAAGAGGTGTTCTCGAAATCCTTTCTTTTCTGAGGAGCTAAATGGAGCCGCAACCCACGAAAGTCAAGCGCGAAGCGTCACAACCTTCGTGGGTGTTGTAAGACCAGTATTAGCCCTTCATTCCTACTGTCTCACTCGCAGGGTGCAGGCTGGATTTGGCACTGGGGCGTTCAGCCATTCTCGCAAACCACGCAGAGATGTTTGATAAAGAAGGGTCGATCGATTGCCCGACGCCCGCGGAGAAGTCAAGGCAGCAGTACATGAAGATATCAGGGAGTGATATTTCATCTCCTGCTATGAACTTCCGGCCCGTCATTTGTTGATCCAAAAGAGCTAGGCCTTTCTGCGCTTTCTCTTTAAGCCCATCGGCGGCTTCGGGGATGCAATGAAGGCGGTCTTTGAACATTTCGTAACCCTCCGCGTATCGGAAAGCATTGTAAATGTTTTCAGTGATTCCCAGTTCAATTCGTCTTTGCCATTGGCGCGTATTCGCACGCGCTTCGGCGGTGTTTCCGATGAGACTTGGTTCTGGGTGACGCTCTTCAAGGTATTCGCAAATAGTCACCGTTTCACCGATATATGTGCCGTCGTCCAATTCGAGGGCCGGCATTTGACCTCCTGGGTTTTTGTCCGTGTATGGCGCACGGCGATTTTCTGCTCCCAAAATGTCTATTTCGGTTTCAGGTAGCGAGATATTCTTCTCTGCGATGAACATGCGAACAAGCCTGGGGTTTGGTCCGAAGGAATTAATGAGTTTCAAATCGTTCTCCTGGTTTTAGGGGGCAAGATGAAGTTGAACTTTTCGTTCCTCGAGGTGCATTTGAACCTCGAAGGAATAAATGTACTCTGTCGTTCGTCAAATTGCCGGAAATAAGTGTGGTTATTCTATTAAGTGTTCTTCCTTTAAAGTCATTGAATTATTTTCCACGTACTCCGAAGCGTTCCTGCCCGTCTTTCCACTTAGACGGCACGTCTCCAGCATCTCGTGTTTCTAGGGTTAATTTCGTCCTAAAACGAAGCCGATTAACACTCACTTTTCCTGGAGGTTTGCC
>CAYOGP010000100.1:0-1360 GCA_964403555.1 uncultured Spirochaetales bacterium
CATCACTTCTGACACAGCGCCCTCCCCATCCGGAACGTGATCTACGTCAAAACCTTCCGCCTCGAGATTAAATATAATCGCCTCAGCAATGTGGAGTTCATCCTCTACGACAAGTATACGAGGCACTAGATCTAGTTTTCCATGACGGCGCCGTGTGATTCCTCAAGACGGCGACGTTTTTTAGCAGTGGGAAGAGTCACGGTAAATACACTGCCCTCCCCATGGCCTTTACTCTCAGCACGTATCAAGCCATCGTGTCGTTTTACTAATTGCCGCACTATAAAAAGCCCGAGACCCAGACCCGCTACTTGGTGAACATCACGACCAACCCTATAAAATCGATGAAACACCTTTCTAAGTTCTGACCGATTCAGGCCTATGCCTCGATCCGAAACCCGAATGCGAACTAGCCCCTCGTCCAATGCAGACAAAGAAATCCGCACAGTTTCCGGATTGGGCGAATATTTGAGTGAGTTGCCTATCAAATTCCGAAACACAACCCCAAGCTCTTCCCTATTACCCCAGGCAAAAGCCGTTTCACAGTGCTCTAGAGTAACTGCCTCAGCCGGCAATGAGTGAAGCTCCCTTAGCTCGTGGATACATTCCTCAAGAAGTTCCTGCATATCAACCAATTTAAATTTGGCCTTACCATGATCGTCAGTTCTAGCGACAACGAGAACCTGCTTTACTGTCTCCTCTAGACGCTCGACGTCCTGACTCATCCTTTCCAAAAAAGAAGCCTGCCGATCTGGGGGAAGATCGTGCCTAGTCAATGTCTCAAGATACAGACGTAGGGACGCGAGAGGTGTTTTCATCTCATGTGTCACCGCATCCAAAAAGGCTTCCTGGCGCTGATTAAAACGCATCTCCCGGACGAGCCAAATGCACAGGAGAAGGAGCCCAACGATTAAAAGCAAAAAGAACATGGAGCCCAACGTCACGAGAGTCCAGTGAAGCGGAGTAAGGCCAGGTTTTACAGGCTCTAAATTGAAAACAACAAGCAACTGCCATCCGACCGCTAATGCAGCCGCAACTACGGCAAGCGTAATTCCGAGAGCTAAGGGATAGCCAATTGATCGGCGCCTCACATACCCTCCGTGTTTTAATGACTTGCCGCAGACGTAAAATGACAGTCAGTATCTGAGTGTACAACAAGTGACTTGGCCTAATGACAAATCAACAAAAATGAGTTCGAGCGATTTTCAGGTTCAACTCTCAACTATGAGGTTAACCTTCCGTCCTCTACTGACTTTTTTTGGCCGCTCCTTTTCTACTGGCTTTCTTCTTTGTTGCTTTTGAACTCGCCTTCTTTTTGGTGGCTTTCTTCTTTGTTGCTTTTGAACTCGTCTTCTTTTTGGTG
>CAYOGP010000100.1:1460-7344 GCA_964403555.1 uncultured Spirochaetales bacterium
TTTTGGTGGCTTTCTTCTTTGTTGCTTTTGAACTCGTCTTCTTTTTGGTGGCTTTTCGTACAGAGTTCACCGCTTTTTTTGTGTCGTCCCCACTGACTTGAGAACCTCTTCCTTTTCTAGGCAAAAATTCAAATCCGTGACGACCGGTTTCTTTTAAAAAAAAGGTCGCGTTAAACGGTCTTCCTAAGCGGGAGGTGAAATCTGTTAATAGTTCTGTCTTTCCAGTTTTTAAATATACTTGAGCCTCGTCCCTAGTTATTTCACGCTTGCATACTGTGCGAGGTAGGACAATACCCTCGTGGTGAGGCTTATCTGGCTTTTCAGGCTTGGGCGTCCCCGATTCTCTTGCCTTTCTTTTTGCTTCTTTAAACTCAGCCTGGATTCGTTCGTTCTCCTGACGCATCTCACAGACAAAATGGGTTGGCGTTTCTATCACCTGGCACTCACTTGGGTCCTGCGGACAATGACCCAAGGCTTCCGTGTCCACATCATATTCTGCCATTTCACTAATGCTATCCTCATTCCATCCTTCGGAACTAACCGTGACTCGACCCTCTTCAGGATCGAATTCAAGTACACCTTTATAGGTACGCCCATTTCGCGCAGTAAACCCGTCTAAGGTTGGTGTTCTGCCTTCCTCCAACATTTTCGTCGCCGATCTGCGGTCTAGATAGCGCCCGAAAGAATCCTTCCAAAGAAGCATCGGACAGGAGTCCAGTTTACAATTGGGGTCCGCCTTTTCATCACGACCAAGACTCGGATCCTTCTGGCAGCTGTAGAACCAAGCGCCCTCCAAAACCGGCTTTTTACCATGGGGACAGATTCCGATGGGCTCCTCATGTCCGTAGAGCTCGTCGTATTCGAAAGTCTTGGCACGATCAACTATTTCCCGCGCATAATCACGCATCTCTTCCATGAATTCGGCCGCGGTTCTTTTCCCTTGTTCTACTTCACGAAGATGAGCCTCAATTTCCCCCGTGAGACGTGCGGAGGCCAGACGCTCGAACTGGAGACGCTGCAGTGAGTCAATCAAGCGGATTCCTTTAACAGCAGGCCTCAGAGACTTGCCCTGACGAACGGCGTAGCCCTTAGTGATAAGGTTTTCAATTATTTCTGCTCGAGTCGCTGGTGTACCCAAACCCTTATCGTGAAGGACTTCTGCAAGCTCTTCGTCGTCCACGCTCGCACCCGCATTCTCCATCAATCCGAGCAGTCGTGCCTCAGATAAACGAGGAGGGGGCTTCGTTTCATCTGCGTGGAGTGTTACCTCTTGAACTGCAACGAGCTGACCCTTATTTCCTGAATTGGTCCTCAAGGGACGAAGAGCTTCAGCGACCTGATCCTCTTCCGCCTTAGGCAAGCATTCTCTCCAGCCAGCGGTTAGAAGAAATCGAGCTCGTGTTCGAAAATGATTCCCGTTAGCTTGAGTGACTCGTTCTACTCGTTCCCACTCAGCAGCCGGATGAAAAGCTGAGAGAAATCTTCTCGATACTAGATCGAAAATACGCTTGTCATCTCCTGAGAGAGACTCTTCAGGAGAGTTCCCAGTCGGAATGATTGCAAAGTGGTCAGACACTCCAGAGTCGTTGAAGATCTTAGACTCATTGTGTCTACCATCCTTCACTAATCGCCGAGCGGAAAATGCGTAATCCTCAAGGTAAGATTCTTTCATTTTGGAGAAATTGGACAAAATCTCGTCAACGGTAGACCGATAATCCTCAGGCAAGCAACGTGAGTCCGTACGAGGATATGTAAGTAGCTTATGCGCCTCGTAACAACGTTGAGCTGCACCCAGAGTACGCCTAGCGGACCAGCCAAACCGTCGGTTCGCCTCGCGCTGCAGGCCTGTTAGGTCAAACAATCCCGGTGCCGATTCTTTGGATGGTTTTCGGGTCTCTTCGGCTTCGGCTTCGGCGCCTCTTACAGAATCTATTATCGCCTGTGCCGCCCTTTCGTCCGATAACCACTCAGCCCTAGAATTCTCGCCGACTCCCGATTTCCACTCTGGATCGAAGTAAGCTCCCTCGTAGGAACTTCCCTCATGATCAAAGGTCGCACTAATTCTCCAGAAAGCTTTGGGTACATGAGCGAGAACCTCTCTTTCCCGATCAACCATCAAAGCGAGCGTTGGAGTCTGTACTCTGCCAGCTGACCACGAGGTACGTTCCTTTCGACTCTTCAGTCGCTTGGTTAAGGCTCTGGTCGCGTTCATGCCAATTAACCAGTCGGTATCTGCGCGACATCTAGCCGCATCGGCCAAATTGTCCAGTTCCGAGCCAGGCCTTAAATTCGAGAAACCTTGGACAATTGCCGACTTCGTCATCGATCGGAGCCATAAGCGCTCAGTCGGCTTCTCGTTCCCCAAAAATTCTACGATCTCCCGGAAAATCAACTCACCTTCTCGGCCAGCGTCGCAGGCATTGATTACCCGACCTACGTCTTTCCTATCCAAAAGTTTTTTGATCGTACGGATTCGATCACTTTGTC
This sequence comes from uncultured Spirochaetales bacterium, assembly GCA_964403555.1. Lineage (GTDB taxonomy): Bacteria > Myxococcota_A > UBA9160 > UBA9160 > UBA6930 > UBA6930. The sequence goes on from CAYOGP010000100.1 coordinate 3,948, forward strand.
CCGATTTCTTCTTAAGCCCGATCTTCTCCGGAACGATCGGAAGTACGTCGAGAGTCCAAGCTTTATACTTTTCATCAACTTCGTGCGGAGCGAGTAACTCGAAGAGGTGGCCAACCGCGAAGGTTACAACAAAGTCATCTCCCTCAAAAAATCCTTCCTTCTCTTCCAAACCTCCCAGAGCCACGGCAAGATCTCTGGCCACACTCGGCTTTTCTGTAATGACCAACGCCTTTGACACAGTTCCTCCACTTTTTAAAGTTCTCAATACCGTTTAAACTGACTTTGTCTTTGACTAAGGCGGCAACCCTTAGCCCGAGAATCGGCACGTGACAACCTGCTATCCCTTTATCCCTCCGTTCGTTACCTTTCTGTAAAGCCCGATCAAGCACAGCCTTTTGCCCCGCAGGCGACGCTTGATGCTTACAGGTGTGGCTAAAAACCATCAAAATGTAAGGGACCAGCCTAGATGCGCTTTTTTTCCTATCAGCATTTCTTTGGAGTTGCATCGGAGAGCAGGGTCCGCGAGGCTGCAGCTTCGTGAGTGCTGCCCAACCGATAACCGGAATATGCCCCGGCGAAATACCCGAAAACATCTTCCTTTGCGGAGATCCTGAACGAGTTGACCAAATCTCTGCCTCCTGGACGGACACCAAAGTAGTCTGCAGAGTTAGGGAATACCGAGTTATCTCGGGAAAATTAGAAGGTCTTGCAGTAGCTGCCGCATCAACCGGTATCGGAGCCCCCAGTACGGCAATCCTCGTAGAGGAACTGGCAAAACTCGGTGCTCAACGCCTCATAAGAATCGGAAATAGTGGAGGATTAGCTTCGGGTCTTAATATCGGAGAGCTAGTAGTAACAACTGGTTGCGTCCGGGATGATGGAACATCGACGAGCTATGTTCACCCAAGTTACCCTGCCGTAGCGGACCATAGACTCGTCACAGCTCTAATGGATGCCGGCCTGAACAGCGGGGTTCCGTGCCACGCCGGTATTACCTGGTCGCTAGACGCATTCTATATCCGCAACTCCGTCCTTGGACCCGAAGGCGAGATGACGTCCATGAGCTTTCAGAATTATTGGAACCAGGAACATCAGACCAAAGTGGAAGCGATGCAAGCTGCACGCGTCATCAACTGTGAGATGGAAGCGGGAACCCTTCTCACACTGGGAAATTTATTTGGATTACAGACCGCCTGTATTTGTGTGGTCTCAGACTTAACTCCTTGGCCGGGCCCCTCGGCAATTGACTTGGACCGCAATATGGGGACTTGCATCGACGTAGCAGGAAGAGCGATGCTCTCGGTCTCAACGTTGTCCTGAGGAATGCACCGAACTCAATGCCCAAGGAACATCTAAATCCTCCCCGTGGAACCCGTGATTTTTTTCCGGAAGACATGCTCTTCAGGAATTGGCTTTTCGAAAGGTTCAAAGAAACCTCTCGGTTGTTTGGATTCCAAGAAGTCGACGCTCCCGTCCTTGAATCTGCAGAGCTTTTCACGCGCAAGGCAGGAGAAGAGATCGTAGAACAGCTTTACCATTTTGAAATCCATGACAGACATCTGGCTCTTCGTCCTGAATTTACTCCCTCATTGGCTCGAATGGTCAGTAACCGAGCAGGTTCAATTCGTTTTCCACTGAAGTGGTTCAGCATCCCGCAATGCTGGCGTTACGAGCGCATGACGAGAGGACGTCGACGAGAGCATTACCAATGGAATTGCGACATATGGGGCGAAGCGGGCGAAGTAGCCGAGGCGGAACTTATAGCAATGATTTTTCATTGTATTTCCGAAATGGGCATTCCAAAGAACGTCATACGGCTACGCCTGAATAATCGAGCACTCCTCGAAGAAACTCTCCGTGCCGGAGTACTGGCAAAAACTCCCGAAGCATTTGAGCCCCTCTGCGTCATAATCGACAAACTTGATAAAATTGGGAAAGAAGCTGTAATAGAACAACTCTGTGCACCGGAGGGTCCCGTCAGAATTTCGAGGGCTTCCTCCCAAGAAACTGTTGATCTTTTGTCGTCTAAAAGCCTGAAGGAAGCGAGCCAAAATGCTCCTCCTAATTCTTTAGCGATCGAATCATTAAAGAAGCTATTCTCACTCCTCGAAGCCTATGGAATCTCTGACCAGGTAGATTTCGATGCCTCTGTAGTTAGAGGACTGGCCTACTACACCGGCATTGTATTCGAAGCATTTGATACGGCTGGAAAGTTACGAGCGATTTGTGGCGGAGGACGCTACGACAAACTGCTTGAAACACTCGGTGGCCCCTCTACCCCCGCTGTGGGATTTGGTTTCGGTGACGCAGTAATTGCTGAATTACTAAAAGAACATAAGTTATTCCCCGAGATCTCACGCAATGTAGATGCCTTCGTCCTTGCCTTGGGTAAAGAAGAGCAACAGGCCGCCGTAAAGCTTGCAAACCGTCTAAGAGCTGAAGGGAATGCTGTCGAACTTGCTCTCGCTCCCATGAGAGTCAAAAAAGCTCTTCAAGAAGCTGACCGTGCAGGGGCATCTACTCTTTACGTCATCGGCCCCGAAGAACGAGACCGTGGTGTTGCCAGGGCTCGTTCACTTGCGAGCCAAAACGAATGGGAAGTACAACTGTGATTCACCGAAGAGTCTCATCTAAAAGTCAACGACGTGTAACTCAAAAAAACTCATTGGATAAGAAGACTAAGTGACAGGAGGTAGTCTTCGAGGCCACAGCGTACGTGAAAGCATGGAGATCTACGGCATACCGAGCTGGGGGCAAGATTTTTTCGACATCAATCTCCAGGGAAGACTTGAGGTTTATCCCTCTGGAAAATTGGGTCCAAAAACGGACCTGCTTTCACTCGTAGAAGGGCTCCAAAATCGGGGTTTGCGGACACCCATTCTGATACGATTTCCCGATATCCTTGCAAAGAGAATAGAAACTCTCGTCACCGCATTTGATAGTGCAATTTTAGACAGCGATTACAAGGGCAAGTTTAGGGGTGTGTATCCCATAAAGGTGAACCAACAACGGCACGTCGTCGAAGAGGTCGTAGCTCTCGGTTCGATAGCAAAAATTGGCCTCGAGGCCGGAAGTAAACCGGAACTTCTTATCGCACTTGCCGAGCTCGAAACACCGGACGCATTGCTAATCTGCAACGGATACAAAGACCGAGCATATGTCGAAACCGCTCTTCTCGCACAACAACTCGGAAGGTACCCGGTCCTCGTAATAGATCGCTTTCCAGAAGTTGAACTTATTATTAAAACGGCGACAGAGCTTAACATTCGCCCACACATAGGTATACGCGCCAAACTCTCGGCACGAAGCTCGGGCAGATGGGAGGCATCATCAGGCGCACGATCAAAATTTGGCCTTACACCAGATGAGATTGCACAGACACTAGAAAGGCTTCGTG
>CAYOGP010000101.1:0-7284 GCA_964403555.1 uncultured Spirochaetales bacterium
AACTAGGGCAAGTCATGTTTTTCATGTTGATCGTTGGTGGAATCCCGCGGTAGAAGACCAGGCGGCCGATCGTGCCCATCGAATCGGGCAAAACAATCCCGTCCTCATTCACAAACTTATCGCACGTGATACTGTCGAGGAGAAAGTGGCGATCCTCCAGGAAAAGAAACGCGCTCTTGCGGATATTGCAAATAATTTTGGTACCTCCGGTAGCATCGCTCGAAGCGAGCTAATCGATTTATTACGAGCGGAAACCTTATGAAAAGAAAAATGCCCCTGAATCAACATGAAACAAAAGAATGGGACCTACACGATAGGGCCATCAGGAATGATATCACCAGCCGAGGCTTCCATTTGGGACTTGTGCCCGCTCTTGGAGACACTCCTGGGTGGGCATTTAGCATAGGCCTTCGTGAATACCTAAATCATCCAGACTTGATTTGCTTCGGACTTGATGTCGCCTTTGTGGGAGGAATTGTTCAATCAATGGCTCATCAAGTTTCTCGTGGCCAAATCTATAGCGCCGACGAACCCGTTGATGGAATAATTAGCGATCACGAAATATTCTTACGTTCTGTAGATCGAAAATGGACCACTCCATTCCTTGGAAACGCCTGCTTCTATTACGAACGAGAGGACATAAAAGTACTTCAGATCTTTTGGCCGGATGAAATGAGCCGTTTCCCGTGGCACAAGAGTTTTAATTCCGCGTGGCGCGACTCTCAACCATTTCTCTATGAATCGGAGACACATCGCGCCCTTCCTGACAAACTCTTGGCTTCCTTAAGGCAAGAAGGCTCTCTGTGAAGAGAAACGAAAAATGACGCCTGCAAACATCCAAAGCCTCAGCATCGGAATTATTGGAGCAAGTATTGCTGGACTAGCATCCGCTCTTTCCCTCGCCAACGCTGGGCATCGCATCCACGTATTCGAACGCGACAGAGCATCTCTGCCTAAAAATCCTATAACAGCCTTCAGCACCTGGCATCGACCAGGAGTGCCCCAACTACGACATTCTCATGCCTTCTTAGCGCGCCTAAGAAATCTTTTGCGTGATCGTTTCCCGACATTTCTTGAGAGACTTCGAAATGCGGGAGCAAGGGAAATTCCAATTGAACAACTACTTAACCCAGAACTCACGAACCAAGTGACCGGTGCTTGGGAAGAAGATTTAGTTTTAATCGCCTCGAGACGTGCAACTTTTGAATGGGCGCTGCACTCAGAAGCAAGAGATCACCCTAATGTTACAATTAATCGCGGTCAAAAGATTTTTGGTTTTACGAGAGAACAAAATGCTTCTCGAGTTTCCGGTCTTCGTACAACTGACGGCTCCATATACAAGACGGATTTGATAATCGACTCTTCCGGACGTAATACTAAAGTTATGCGATGGCTCAAAGACGCTAATCTTCCTCAGCCTAGGCTAGAAAGACGAGACTGCGGAATTTTTTATTGCACGCGCTTTTTCCGAGATAAAAACAATGAACGTGTGCAAACCATGGGTAAAACCGTTGCTGCCGATCTTGGTTTTATGAAGTACGCGGTCTTTCATGGAGATGGAGGAATTTTTTCAGTTACCCTTGCTGCCTCACCAGATGACGAAAATCTTACACGGATTATCAAGACTAAAGGGTTTGAAAAGGCATGCAGAGCGGTCCCACAAGTCGCAAAATTCACCAAGGGAGCTATTCCGGTTGGAGAAGTTCGTGCAATCTCAGGACTAGAGAGTATCAAGCGGTCTTTCCCCGAAGACGCTCCTCACGGACTTATCTTGTTAGGAGATTCTCTGATCCACACTAATCCGCTTTATGGAAGAGGGGCAACGATGGCTTTTCTCCAAGCCAGCCTTTTATCCAAAATTCTAAAAACTTACCGACCCTCTGATGAACTACCTTTAACATCTATTCTGGACTTGGAGTTACAAAAAGAAATTTACCCTTGGTACGAACTTGGATTGTCGCAAGACGAGAACAGCATTAGAGTTGCTCAAAAACATCGTTCCGAAAAAGCGACGAAATCAACACGACCTGACGGAACGCTTGATCCACGTGAATACATGCAAACGTTCATTCGGGAAGGACTGATTCCAGTTATGGCCAAAGACGGACTAGTTGCCCGAAAGGCATTTCGAGGATTCCACATGATGGATAAGCCGGGATCACTTATGAAAGATCCTGAAGTGATAAAACGTGTTACTTCCTACTTCCGGAAGAATAAAAATCGACGCCCCCGTGTGAATTTCACCAGAAAAGATCTTATTTTCGCGCTTGATAGTTGATACGGGACTAGGACACCGATTAAAATGACACCTCATCACGAAAGGACAGAAATGTCAAAAGCTGAATTAGCTCTCAATCAATTTCAAAAAGGCCAAGGAAAAGAGGAAGGCGTTGGTGAATGGCATCTCGTTGACCAAAGCCAAATAGACCTTTTTGCGGATGCGACCTTGGATCATCAATTCATCCACGTAGACCCTGAAAAGTCAGCTAAACTTTCCCCTTACAAGGTTACTATCGCGCATGGGTTTCTAACCCTTTCCCTAATTCCGCACCTGGGTGGTAGCGTGGAAGCTACCTCTAAATCAGCTTATGATGGCGTAGTAATGGGCGTCAACTATGGTCTCGATAAGGTGCGGTTCATGAGTCCTGTAAAGGTAAATTCGAAGGTGCGTGCAAGGAAAGAACTGATGAACGCCGAAATCAAAGCACCGAAGACAATCCAATTAAAATATAAAATTACTGTTGAAATCGAAGGGGAACAAAAACCTGCTTGTGTCGCGGAGTCTCTTTCGAGGCTTATCTACGAAAGCTAGACAAAATTCGGTTAATTAAGAGCTATTGCCTTAAGTCCAGTTCGACACGACGATTCAGTGCACGTCCCTCTTTGTTTGTATTCTTGGCTATGGGCTGGCTCTCACCGTAACCGGTGACCCTAAACCGCTCGATCGATATTCCTTCAACAACAAGATAGGCTTTGACCGCCTCAGCCCTTTTCTCTGAAAGAATCTGATTGTATCCTTCGGGACCGGTGAAATCCGTATGGCCTTTAACCTCAACTACCCCCTCCTTGCAGATCGAAAGTTGCCGTACTGCTTCATCTAGGATCACGGTCGCATCAGGTCTAATGGCATCTCGATCGAAATCAAAAAGAACGCCTCTTAGAACAATCTTCCCCGCGCAAGGATCGGGCGGTTCAGCCACTACGTTACTTTGGACTCTTGATGACCTGGCTATTGTTACTCTCTCAGGGACGGCCGGAGGGGTGTCCAGAAGCCTATCGCAAAGCGCACGACCAAAAACTCCGCCAACTATTACGCCCCCAGCACCACCGACGGCCGCCTCGTGTGAACTACCATCATTATCATCAGACCTCGAGCCGATCGCAGCTCCAATACTGCCGCCTACCACTGACGCAATAGCAGTACACGCATTCAATTTTGCAGTACGAGAGGCGCACCCTCCGACAAAAGAAGCGAGTATCAACAAGCCAACGCTCAAAAGGAAATTTTTTCTTAATGGCATAATGACCTCATGATTCCCTGCGAAATGGAGCGGGAAACGGGATTCGAACCCGCGACCCTCAGCTTGGGAAGCTGATGCTCTACCAACTGAGCTATTCCCGCAGTCCTGTAAGGTTGGCACGAGAAGAGTCCGCCAGCAAGATCTCTTCTGCACTTAGACATTGGAGCAATCCAAATGCGTGACGAGAGCATCAAAGCCGAGTCTATAGCTTGCTGGTCCGAAACCTGAGACAATTCCAACCGCAACGTCAGACAAATAGGACTGCCTCCGAAAGGACTCTCTCGCATAGACATTAGAAAGGTGCACTTCCACAAACGGGATATCGACAGAAAGCAAAGCGTCCCGAAGAGAGACGCTTGTGTGTGTAAGTCCCCCAGGATTAATTAGAATTCCATCTGCATGCTCTCGACATGCGTGGACCTCGTCAATAAGTTCCCCTTCACGGTTGGTTTGAAAACACTTCACTTCGATACCAGCATCGAGGCCTTGAGCACTTAGCGCGTCATCGATCTCAGCAAGTGTCGTTGTTCCGTACACCTCCGGCTCACGCGTCCCTAGAAGGTTCAAGTTCGGACCGTGGAACACCTGAATCTCTTCTATCTTGCCAGAATTCGTCATGCCCATGGGAGCTCCTTTTCCGAATTAATCTTAGCAATTGCTCAACCAAGTCTCCGGAGACAAGACAAATTTGGTTCCAAAATTTATGCCTTATTACCTTTTAAGAAAGCTTTGAGGAAGAACCTTCGCCGCGCTCAAAGGGACTATCTTGGCCTTCCCTATTCGTTCCAGGACAACGAAGTTTATCTTGGACCCTCTCCTTTTTTTGTCCACAGCTATTGCATCAAGATATGATCGTCTCGGATACCTTGGGAGTTCGCTTGGCAAACCTGATCTTTCAAGAAGATCACGCAGACGATGCACTGCCTTCGCGGAGGCATAGCCTAGTGCTGTGGATCTCTCGGCGGCATAAACCATGCCAATAGCCACACAATGGCCATGGAGTAGCTTATATTTCCCCAGAGATTCAATCGCGTGGCCTATTGTATGGCCAAAGTTAAGAAGCATGCGCAAACCTTGCTCATTCTCGTCCTTGCTCACCACTTCGGCCTTAATTTCACAACTCCGCCGGACTATGCCTGACAAGACTTTTGGTTCGAGATCAACAGCGTTGAGAATAGTTTTTTCCAATTCACGAAAATGAGTTCTATCCCAAATAGCTGCGTGCTTAATTACCTCAGCAAAACCTGCCGACACTTGTGCTCTCGGAAGACTTTGAAGGGTTTCTAGATTTATCCAAACCAAGTTTGGTTGATGAAAAGACCCAACAAGGTTTTTACCCTGTCGGAGATTTACCCCTGTTTTGCCTCCGATGCTCGCATCGACCATTGCAAGAAGTGTGGTTGGAACCTGTATAAAAGGGATTCCTCTCAAATATGTCGCCGAGGCAAAACCTGCCATGTCCCCAATCACTCCACCCCCCAACGCGAGAACCGCTGTCGATCGATCCGCTTCCGCCTCAAGAAAGGCGTCGTAGAGTCGGGAAACGGACCGGAGATTCTTATTCCTATCTCTATCTGGAATATCAATCCGTTTGCACTTGAGACCTACACCTTGAAGAGATTTTATAACCTGCCTGCCATAACGGCGTCCGATTTCTGGGGCAGTCACTACTAGAACTTTTTCTGAGGATGTAGATTCGATAATTGCCGGGCCGAGTTTCTCCCAATTGCCTGAACTAATTTGAACGTCGTAACTGCGTGACGCCAATCTAACTCGCACTCTCGAGCATGCCACCTTATTCATAATTTTCTTCTTTCGAGCTTTTCTTCTACTTTTCTAGCAATCTGCGCCGGGCTCAAGCCATCTGTTGAAACTCGTACCGACGCCGTTTCGTAATTTGGACCTCTCTGTCGCAACAATTTATCCAAAACCTCTCGACGCTCTTCGTTATCAAGACCAGAAAGTAACGGACGATCCGAATTACTAGCTATTCGCCCTATTAGTGTCTCAGGATTTGCAACCAAATAGATGACGGTCCCAGTCGACGATAAGAATTGCGGCATTTCTTCCTCTGCAATCGCTCCACCCCCCAGAGCAACGACCAAATCCTTACCTGCCATTTTTTTAATCGTCTTGAATTCAGCCAGACGGAAACCATGCTCTCCTCTCTCCGCAAAAATTTGAGGAATAGATTTCCCTTCGCTGCGTTCGATTTCCCGATCGGAATCCACGAAATCCATGCCTAGATTATCTGCAAGCACAGGTCCTACCGTGGACTTTCCAGCACCCATCATTCCTACTATCCATAGCGTTTTGCTGTTAGAAATCTTATCCATGGTCTTTCCAGTATACGCAAGACTTATTCTAAAAAAGCAACCCTTGAAACAGTAGACTCTCTCGACATTTACGCGATTCTTTTAGCGCCGTGCGCTGCAATTTCTTAGTTAGTCTACTCGTTGTAAAAATCAAGATGAATGAAGTCGTTCTCGGGCCGCCTCGGCATCTGACCGTATTTGCTTCACAAGTTCTTCGGGGTTGGAGAACTTTTTTTCTCCTCGAATATGGTGCCTAAATCGAAGCTCAACCCTCTCACCATAAACATCCGATGAAAAGTTGAACACATGAGCTTCCGCAAGAACCGGGTCTTCCTCCTTGAATGTGGGTCTCCTTCCGACGTTGGTAACGGAAGCCATCCACTCTTGCCCTATATTGGAATCCTCAAAACGTACTTCTGTCGAATAAACTCCCTCCATAGGTAGCACTTCGTTATCACAATCAAGATTCAAAGTGGGGAAACCAATCGTTCTCCCTCTTTGATCTCCTTTAATGACCTTCCCAGTCACTGAATACGGGCGGCCTAATAATCTTTCTGAGGCTTCGACTTCTCCTTCAGATAGAAGTCGTCTAATTCGTGTGGAATTAACTGTTTGCCCTTCTACTGTGACTTCTGGAATCACCGTAACAGAGAATCCCAGCACAGGCCCGAGGCTAGCAAGGCTATTGCGCGACCCTTCCCGGTCGCGTCCGAAATGAAAATCAAAACCTACGTAGACTTCTTTAGGCTTCATCCTTGCATGGATTACTTCGGTCACGAAATCTGCCGCGTCATAACGAGCAAACTCTTCAGTAAATTCCTCTATCACCACCACACCCACACCCGCGAGTTCTAAAAGTTCAAGTTTTTGCTCAAGTGTGGTTAGCAAAGGGGGAGCAGAAGCTGGCCTTACTACTTTTCTGGGATGAGGCTCAAACGTAAAAACCGCTGACTGCGACCCCAGATGGCGAGCTCGCTGCTTCACGGTCTCCATGATCATCTGGTGACCCAGATGAAGCCCATCGAAATTTCCAATAGTTACTATGCCTTGCTGGAATTCCGATGGGAAAACCTTACTCCCTTGAACGACCCTCACCCGTTAAACTCTCCATGTGCCTACGTTAGCTCGTCATTACTGCGCCCGATACCTAGTGCATTTCCTTGCGACCCTAGCCATCTTACTGGCCTTTGTCCTGATCGTAGAGCTATTGCTCGACCTTGACGAAATTCTTGCCGTGCAATCGACCCCGATCGGAATATTACAGTTCGTAACCATCCGGATCACCGCGTTCTATCTGGTACATCTTATCCCTCTTGCAAGCTTCATAGGAGCCTATCTCACCACCGCACTGGCGGCGCGTGATCACGAGATCATTGCCATGAAAGCAGGAGGGATTTCTCCGCTTACCTTAACCCGTGCGGTCCTTACGGGTGCACTGGTCGTTACAC
>CAYOGP010000102.1:0-1656 GCA_964403555.1 uncultured Spirochaetales bacterium
ATAATTGCGAGACGTCCTTTGCCCCTGGAAGAAAGAAATGTGTTCACTGTGGGCTGCGGCTTAGTCGTCCCAGTCCAATAGCCGATATACCTGTGGAGATAGTGGAAGGTGGTGAGATAGCGGACGAAGATGACCGAGTTCGTGTAGGCCCCGGTCGAAACTTAATGTGGATTATTACAGCTATTGCGATGTTAATTGGATCGAGTATGCGCGCTTGTCAGTAGAAGATTGAAGAGGAGGTATCGATGTCACGTGAAAAAGAACGGCCCCTAAGCGATTGGGAGAAGAGACTGACTGGGCCGCAATTTGAGGTTTGCTTTCGGTCTGCTACAGAGCCACCTTTTTCAGGTAAGTATAACGATCACAAGGGAGCCGGTACCTACCGTTGCATAGCATGTGAAACGCATTTGTTTGAATCAACGGATAAATTCGACTCAGGAAGTGGTTGGCCTAGCTTTACTAATCCAGCAAATGATTTAGCAATTGAATCACATGAAGATTCAAGCCATGGGATGATTCGGACTGAGGTCAAATGCTCCGGGTGTGGAGCACACTTAGGTCATGTCTTTCCCGATGGGCCTCGGCCAACGGGCCTTCGATACTGCATTAATTCTTTGTCTCTTAAATTTGAGGAAAAAGAATAGTCGGTAATTCTCTCTTATTCTTCTACTGAAATCGCCTGACGAGGACAAAGTCTGACGGATTCTTCTACTTTGGATCTAAGCTTTTCTCCCGGTGCCTCTAGTAAAATTTCAAGCTCATCTTGTTCGTTGATGTGAAAAATCTCTGGTGCCACATCTACGCAGATGGCATTTGATTCGCATAGCTCAAAATCCACGATTATTTTCATTCCGATCTCCTCTCGGTCAAGGTTTTAAGAAGCTGAGTCAATTCTTATGAAACGGCCATCTTGAGTAGAACAAACCTTACCTACAGCAACTAAGCGATCAATATGTTGGCACATGCTATAACGTTCGACAGCATCGATGTAGATAAGCTCATCCCCTGGCCTAAAGACGAACCGATGGTCAACAACTTCATCTACAGTCCTAGGCTCTGAGAGAAAAGATAAGAGTTCGCTCTCTCGGCTCTTAATTTTTTCGACAAATTGTCGAAGTCGTTTTTCAAAGCTAGAACGATCAAGTACGCCAATATGATGAAATGTTGCATAATATTTTGCAGGTATATCGTGTACTAGTCGCAGACTATTTTCAAATGTAATTAAATCGCTGCAGGCGTCACCGTAATAGGGTCCAAAACTTGAGAGTTCGATGTCCCCAAGATAAAGAACGTCGTCAGGAAAAATGTGAAATGCTGAGTGCCCGGGCGTGTGTCCAGGAAGGTGAATGACTCGAATTTCGCAATCACCCAATTCGAAGATGTCTCCATCTCTAAAGGGGACAGGGTGCAAGCATGACGTGAAATTAAAATCGGTCACAACTTTCTGACGCCACGGTTTATCAATGTGGGCCGGATATCCATAAAAATTCATGAGTGCATCAAGAGATTTGATGCTGGGAGCATCGTACTCGTGGAAGTGCCAAGGTTTTTCCTGAAAGAGGAAACTGCCTGCAAAATGATCTTCATGACAATGACTATGTAATATTCGGTCAACTCGTGGCAGGGAGTGTTGTCGATTCACTAAGCCGACTGAGG
>CAYOGP010000102.1:1666-6730 GCA_964403555.1 uncultured Spirochaetales bacterium
GAATTCCCATCGGTGTACTTCCCACCATTTTCGGCCATGAGAACAGTCGTTTTTCCGAGAACTAAGTCTCGAGCCTGATCCATCTTTTCCTCCCGTTTCGGACGTCTGTGTTTTTGCAAAAATTTTATAATGCAGACCCTTGCCAACAATAACCCGAAATACGACCCAATATGAAATGTTGAGTATCACTTTCCGTTCATTTGTTAGAGTTAAACAAGCGGAATGACTGAAAATTACCTTAGAGGATGAGATGACACGAAATCTGAGTTTCTGGCTAATGAAATCTGAGCCATATAAGTATTCTTGGGATGATCTAAAGAGAGACGGCAGTACCTATTGGGATGGAGTGAGAAATTACGGTGCGCGTAATAATCTAAAAGCCATGAAGAAGGAAGATCTTTCCTTCTATTACCATTCTAATGAAGGAAAAGAAATTGTAGGAATTTCTAAAGTTATTAAGGAGTTTTATCAAGACCCTACAACAGATGATGATCGGTGGGTCGTAGTAGAGATAGAACCGATTAAGGATATGAAAATTCCTGTATCTCTTGCGATGGTCAAGGCCGATGCTGCTCTTGCAGACATGGCTCTGGTTAAACAAGCGCGTCTTTCGGTTCAGCCGGTAACTAGGAGTGAATTTAAACGGGTTTTGTCACTGGGTAAACATCTCTTTAGCTCGAGTGGAAAGCGAACCGTTAGGAGCTAATCCTGGACCGGGTATTTTCAAGTCCAGACTGTTTTAACTGGAGATTGTGCATATGAGTGTTGAAAATCTTGATCTAAAACGTGTAGGCGAAGACCTGCCCCTTCTTGAAGGAATTCGTACTTCGCGGGCTATTCGTCGCTTGAAGACGGATTCAGTTCCCAAGGAGTTGATTCGCAAGGTTTGCGAAGCCGGAACTTTTGCTCCAAGCGGAGGGAATAGGCAACCATGGCGCTTTATCGCTGTCACAGATGACGTTCAACGTAAGTGGATTGGGGATCGTTATAAGGAGGCCTTCCACCATTACATTGGACCCGCCATTGAACTAGCAAAAAGCCCAGTCTTTCCTGACGAGAAGCGAGGCATGCAAAAAGCAGCAATCTATCTTGCAGACCATCTTCATGAGGTGCCAGTACATCTTTTTGTTGCTGGCTATACCCGTCGTGGAGAGGTACAGAATCAAGCTCTAATGCCAGCCGTTCAAAATATTTTATTGGCATGCCGGGCCGTCGGCCTTGGGGCGTCTTTAACAACTATGCATCGACGGTTTGGGAAAGAGTTAGACTCGCGTCTTGGTCTCCCTCCTAATATCCCCACGTGCGCTCTTATACCAATAGGTTGGCCTCAAGGAAAGTACGGTAAACCTTTAAGAAGATCAGTCGATGAACTTCTTTTTTGGAATAAGTTTGAGCTTGCCAGCGAACAAAAAGTTCATTTAAAAACTTGATCCTGCTTGAAACGCTAGGGCATCAACGTACTCGTTCCATCGAGAACCGTCGTGCGCTCGAATCCAAGTAATTTTTACACTAGGTCTGGCTTCATAAAGATCGTACAGTTCTTTAACTAGTTCTAAGTTTGCTATTGCCCCACCTTTACGTTTCCAACCTCGGCTTTTCCAGTTTTTTGCCCAATTGTTGGCCGTTTGAACGCAGAGATTACTGTCCGAATAAAGTGTGTGGTTGGATTCCAATGGAAGCATTTTCAAGCCTGCAATAAGAGCTTCCAGCTCCATGCGGTTATTGGTAGTCTGCTTTGACGCACCAGTATCGGTTTTTATTATTTCACCCGCGATCACCCAAACCGCGGCCCAGCCACCGGGTCCAGGGTTCCCGGTGCACGATCCATCTGTGAAGACACCCGTATTTGGACCTCCATGGTACCGCTCCAAGATTTGCCTGGGGTCAACTGTAGTCACACGTCGAGACATTAAGTGCCCACCCTGAATAACATCACATCCCCATCAGAAACTACATATTCTTTACCCTCTACACGCATTTTTCCAGCAGCCTTTGCTCCCATTTCACCGTTGTACTTCGTATAGAGCTCAAATGGAATTACCTCCGCTCTTATGAATCCGCGCTCAAAATCCGTATGAATTTCTCCAGCAGCTTGCGGGGCTCTTGTCCCTTTTCGTATGGTCCATGCCCGAATTTCTTTCGGCCCTGCCGTAAAATAGGTGATCAGAGACAATAGCTCGTAAGCGGCACGAATAAGGGCGTTTAACCCAGGTTCTTCAAGTCCCATATCCTTTAAGAAAAGGGACTTTTCTACGGTTTCTAATTCCGATAACTCGGCCTCGATTTTTCCGGAAATCCGGATACAGGAGGAACCAGTTTGTGCAGCGTGGGATTTAACGGCCTCCACTAACGGATCATCTAGGCGAGTTTCCTCGTCGACATTAGTCACGTATAAAATAGGTTTGGCTGTCAATAACTGGCATGCCTGAAATATTTCCCTGCATTCTTCGGAAATGTCGAAGGTCCTTGCAGGTTTCCCATCGGATAGGTGGTCCGTCAGCTCGTTAAGGAGGGTCGCTTCTTGACGAGCCAACTCGCCATCTTTGCCTCCAGCCCTGGCCAACTTTCGAACCCTCTGGGTTCGTCGGTCAATAGTCTCCAGATCGGCCAGCCCGAGCTCTGTTTCTATCGTGGAAACGTCTCTCATTGGATCAGTATCGCCATCAACATGAGTAACATCAGAATCCTGAAAACATCTCAAAACATGAATGATTGCATGTGTCTCTCGAATATGACCAAGGAACTGATTTCCGAGGCCCTCCCCTTGGGAGGCCCCGCGCACTAAACCGGCAATATCGACGAATTCTACAGAGGCCGGGATTACTTGAGCGGAATTGACGATCCGGTCTAACTCTAGGAGGCGTGGGTCAGGAACGGGCACTACTCCGGAATTCGGCTCGATTGTACAGAAGGGATAGTTTTCAGCTGCAATACCAGCAGAAGTGAGCGCATTAAAAAGTGTGCTCTTTCCGACATTCGGGAGACCAACGATTCCACAACGAATAGCCATGGCAAACTAATTTGAACAAAAATGGAGAAGTCGCAAGGTCAATGCCAAATAATCATCGTTTCAGGCACCAGAATATCTGATTAAGTATTCATTGCAGAAGGTGGCGTAGTCCCCCGAACGTATGGCCGAGCGAATTTCTGCCATCAGATTTTGGTAAAAGTGAACATTGTGAATTGAGGCGAGGATGGCTGAGAGAATCTCATTGGAAGCAAAAAGATGGTGTAAATATGCTCTGCTCACGCCCTCGCTGCATACTTCGCAGGAACACGAAGGATCTATTGGAAATCGGTCTCTACGAAAGCGCCGGTGTGTCAGTCGCAGCCGGCCCCGACTCGTAAAGACACTAGCTGACCGTGCATATCGGGTAGGGATTACACAGTCGAAGAGATCTATTCCAAATCCTACGCTTGCGAGGATATCCTCGGGTAGTCCTACCCCCATGAGATAGCGAGGTTTGGCTTCAGGCAACAGGGGTGCCGTTTCCCTCGTGATTTTGCAAAGGAGATCATGGCCCTCCCCAACAGAGACGCCACCGATTGCATAGCCTGGCAGATCGAAAGTTTTAACTCCCTCCGCACAAAGGCGTCGGAGCCGAGGAAAGGTACTGCCTTGAACGATACCAAATAGAGACTGTTCGTTTGGCCTCTGATGGGCTTTGAGGGATCGTTCAAGCCATGAAAGTGTCCGTCTTACCCCTCTGAAGGCATCCTTTTCGGAAGCAGGATACGGCGTACATTCATCGAAAGCCATGATGATATCCGCACCTAGCGAGTTTTGGATGTTTATGGATTGTTCAGGGGTGAGCTCGCTCTCCTCTCCATTTAGTTCGTTTCGGAACTTGACACCCTTATCGGAGATATCTTTTTTCGGAAGTGAGTAAACTTGAAAACCACCGCTATCCGTGAGGATTGTTTTTTCCCAACCAGTAAAGGAATGGAGCCCCCCCAGCTTCTCAATCACTTTGTATCGATCTCTTAAAAGAAGATGGTAGGTGTTAGCAAGAACTACCTGACTTCCAGTTTCACGAACTTGCCTGACGGTGAGCGCTCGTACGGCTGCATGAGTGCCGACGACCATAAAGCTAGGAGTGTTAACGTCTCCGTGGAGCGTCCGTAGATGACCTGTACGGGCCTGATTATCTCGCTTATCGATTTTAAATTTGAGTGGTTCCATCTTTTTAATGCCCATACGTGCCTGAGCTTAGCCCTCAGGCATAGACTTTAGGTACCTTTCATAACAATGAAGGGAGCAGGCTCAGACTTCGCATCTAGGTTAGTCCAGGAAACTCGACGCCTTGGAACCCCTCTATGTGTGGGAATTGATCCACACTTAGATAAGATTCCCGCCTTGTTTCGAATCGGAGACATGGACTACCGAAAACCTCAGACGGCAGAGGCCGTAGCTGCTTTTTGCCATGCCTTTATAGAACGTCTCGTAGGCCGCGTAGGAATTATCAAGCCACAGATAGCTTTTTTTGAGCAGCTCGGTTGGCGAGGCCTTCGTGTTCTCGAAGAGGTCGCTAGAAGTGCGAGACGTTCCGGACTGCTCGTAGTATTAGACGCAAAACGAGGGGATATAGGCTCTACCTCCGAGGCTTATGCAAATTCCTACCTAACACCCGGAAGTTTTCTCGAATCCGATGCGTTAACGGTCCAGCCTTACATGGGCATGGATGCTCTTGAACCATTTATCGCCCGAGCTGAAGAGTACGGGCGCGGTTTGTTTGTCCTGGTGAGGACAAGTAACCAAGGGGCACGTGATTTTCAGGACCAAAATATAAATGGGGAGCCACTCTATCTGCGGGTTGCTAGGGTGCTCGCGAAAGTCAGCGAGCGACTTAACTTGTCGGGAGAATGGTCGAACCTAGGCATAGTTGTCGGAGCGACATATCCGGAACAGGCGTTAAAGCTCCGGGAGGTTCTACCGCGGTCCTTATTTTTAGTGCCTGGTTATGGAGCCCAAGGTGCAAGCGCGGTGGACTCCTTGAGCGGATTTGTGCCAGGACCTGACGGAATTCTCGAGGGTGGAATCGTTAATACTTCACGCATGGTTCT
>CAYOGP010000102.1:6740-7245 GCA_964403555.1 uncultured Spirochaetales bacterium
GACACGACGGTTAAAGGTTGGGAGAAGGCGATTGATGACACCCTAGGAAGTGCTGTCTCGAACTTGAGCGAGGTCATGAGTAGAAGTTAATCTGAGGCCCTTCAAAAATTTTATCTGTAGGTTCTCCTATGTCCTGAACTTTGGCGCTTGCGTACTTTTCGATGTTTGGCCTTGAGTTTTGCGCGATGGCGACCACTTTTATTGCGGTTGCGATGGGGAAGCTTGGTCGACTTTTTCATTTAGGGCCCTTTATCGGTTGTAGTATTCAACCACATATTGAACGTCGCAGATGATCGGCACTTCTTCCCGGACCGGATAGGAGGTGAGAGTCGCCTCAAAAGGAGTGTCTCCTCGTTCCATGTAGGAAGGTAGCTGGTAAGCCTCAAAATCGAGGTCGAAGCACTGCATTACTCTGCTCTTTTCGCGAATTCCAAGAACATCGTTAGCTTTCACTCTGAATGATGGGATATCTACTTTTTTGCCGTTCACCGTTACATGGCCGTGC
>CAYOGP010000103.1:0-1652 GCA_964403555.1 uncultured Spirochaetales bacterium
GACGATCAAACTATGGAAGTTGTAGAGATGATCCTTGGCGGCAAAGTCAATGGTGAGATTGTCGGCTTGATCAACAAGGCGGGTGGCCAAGGCGTCGGCTTGACTGGTTTAGATGGAGATATGTTTGAGGTTGAGCGCAAGGTTTTGGGGGGGCGCGATATCGGTCGGGTTGGAAATGTTTGTCAGGTTGATCCTGGACCTGTGCTTGCGGTCGCTGAATCAGGTTATATACCGGTTGTCGCCCCTATTGGCGTGGATGGAGGTGGTGTTACCCACAATATTAATGCAGACGAGGCAGCAGGCGCATTAGCATGTTCATTGGGAGCGGAGAAGTTAGTTTTACTTACTGATGTAGAGGGGGTGTTGGATTCGGGAGGCAATCGAATCTCTCGACTTTCTGTAGCGGAAGCGCTGGCACTTATCGATGACGGGACGGCAGACGGAGGAATGATTCCAAAAATAAGTTGTTGTGTGGATGCCTTAGGCGGAGGTGTGAAAGGTGCTCATATAATCGATGGTCGGCTTCCGCACGCTATTTTACTCGAAATGCTAACAGACAGCGGCGTAGGCACGCTGTTCTTCCACTGACCGATGCCTAAGGATTTCCTTAACCTAGCGGACTGGTCCGGTTCCGAACTCTTGAAAGTTCTTGAGAGGGCGGTTCAATTGAAGAGGAATCTACGGGAGGGGGAATCTTTCCCTTCTTTAAACGGAAAATCCGTCGCAATGTATTTTGAACACCCTTCGCTTCGGACGCATGTAACGTTTCAAACGGGCATTAGCCAGCTCGGTGGGAATTCGATTTTTCTGACGGGTGATCAGGTTGGTATAGGGAAGAGAGAATCAGTCTCGGATGTTGCTCGTAGCCTCTCAAGGTGGGTGGACGTGCTGGTAGCGCGTACCGCTAAACACGATCTTCTTGTTGACTTAGCCCCAAATGCGGAAATTCCTGTAGTAAATGCATTGACGGATAAGTTCCATCCTTGCCAGGCCATGGCAGATGTTATGACCATGTTAGAGCATTCAACCCTGAGTGACATCAGACTCGCATATATCGGGGATGGCAATAATGTTGCGAATAGTCTGACCTTAGCTGCGAGTGTGTTGGGCTTTGAAATCTTTCTGGCGACTCCCGAAGATTATCGTCCCTCTGACGAAGTCTGGGAAATTGCGCTGAAATCTTGTCGACAAAGTGGAGGCAAGGTTTCTTGGGCAGAGTCCCCTGAAGAGGCAGTTCAAGGGGCAAATTTTATTTACACTGATGTTTGGGCCAGCATGGGGCAGGAGAGCGAGTCAGAGGCTCGTCGAAAGATATTTAGCCGTTATCAAGTTAATCAGAAGTTGGTTTCTTCTGCACCAAATGCTTGGGTTATGCATGATCTCCCTGCTCATCGGGGAGAAGAAATTACTAACGAAGTTTTGGATGGTTCGCAGAGTATTGTGTTCGATCAAGCAGAAAACAGGCTACACGTTCAAAAGGCTATCCTTGAGACTTTGCTTTCTCGGTGAGTTTTATTGTGATCGTTCGGTTTAAATTAAATTTCGATCCCGATTGGTGTAGCACCGCTAACTTTTAACGAGGAGTGGGAATGCGATGAGCATATTAGACAGGATGGATGCAGAGCATAGAGCAGTAGTTGAAGCAATTCCGA
>CAYOGP010000103.1:1662-7204 GCA_964403555.1 uncultured Spirochaetales bacterium
ACAGGTTTTCTGGATCTCTCTCAATTGGCTAAAACCCGAAATCTTTTTAATAAAACTCGTCGCGAGATGCGGTCTGGTAAAGTTCCAAAAGGAATGAAGATTAAGGATTACAACGTGCCTGGTCCCGAAGGATCCCCGCAAGTTATGCTTCGTCTGTACACGCCAGAGAATTTGTCCCAGAATACGCCAGCACTATTTTGGATCCACGGGGGGGGCATGGTACTCAGCGCCGTTGAGCATGATGACGAACTCTGTATGGGCCGTGCAGCTCGCCTTAAGATTCCAGTTGCTTCTGTAGAATACCGTCTTGCACCCGAGTACCCCTTTCCGGCTCCCCTCGAAGACTGTTACGCAGGCTTGAAATGGTTTTATAAAGAAGCTGATTCTTTTGGAATTGATCCTAATCGCATTGCGATTGGCGGGGCGAGTGCTGGGGGAGGTCTGGCTGCAGGACTCGCGTTGCTCGTGAGAGATAGAAGTGAAATTAAAATTGCTTTTCAACTTCTCGTTTATCCTATGATCGATGATCGTAATCAAACTGAGAGTAGCCAAAGAATTCTTGACCCGCGCTTGTGGAATCGACAAGCCAATATTCTCGGTTGGAATGCATACTTGAATGGAACAGCTGGAGAGGAAGGGGTTTCACCTTATGCCGCACCCGCTCGTGCGACGGATTTAGAGGGCCTGCCGCCAACGTATATTAACGTGGGCGACCTCGATCTTTTTCTGGACGAAAATATTGACTACGCGCGGAAGCTTCTGTCCGCGGGAGTTCCAACGGAGATTCACGTCTATCCAGGCGCTTTTCACGGTTCCAATATGTTTGTTTCGCGTTCTTCCTTATCCAAAAGGTGGAGAGATGATGAACAAGAAGCTCTGAAAAGAGCTTTGTTCGAGTGAACTACTCAAGTGCAGCTATGCGCCCGATCCGGTTTCCCGAAAACGTTCCTAAGTAGATATGTTTTCCTGTTTCAACAGCAGAGGTGGCACCACCAAACGGTGGACCGGAGGATTCAAATACATGGGTTGACGAACCGTCTGCCGGGTTTAGTGAGTAAACGGCAAATCCCAAGTCACAATGGTCTTCGTTAGCCAGCATGCAGTCACGGATCTGCCTTAAAGTACCCAAATGGGTTGGCAGTAAAATCTGCCCCCTGGGCGTGATGCTCATATTATCGGGGGCGCCTTTAACGCTGGATGTCCAGAGCCTTTTCCCGGTAGCTCGTTCGACAGCAACGACTTGATTGCTCTGGTAGTGGTTATTATAGATTATTGTTCCGTCTTTTGAGGTTTCAACTCCGTTGGGCAGAGCTCCTTCCGTTCCTTCTACTTTCTTCCATCCGTCTTCTGCGTTCCATTCTACTACGTAACCAGTTTCAACCTTGTCATTGTGTGGTCGATCGAAAATGGTGTGCCATATTTCGTGCGGCATCATTTGGCTGGCCACAAAGCCGCCGTTGGGAAGGGTCGCAAGGTCATTGATCCAGAGCCCTTCACCTACAATTACGCAGCCAATCCATTCTGCCTTAAAGATGTCATCTTTGTTTTTGATCTCAAAATATTCGACTGCCTCTCGGCTGGTGTGGTTCACCACGAGCAAGATATTATTGCCTGCTTCATCTTGAGTGAGTTTCATCCCGTGCGCGGAGAAACCTGATGGAGGGCCCGGGCAATTCGGATCGCCCCATCCATTAGAGTTAACTTCCGCCGATGCACTATCGTTTACGTCATAAATTTTTTGGATAGAGTGATTTGAAATTTTCATCACTCTCAAATCTCCGTTCTCATTGTCAAGGCTGAGTCCGCCGGCGAGTAAAAATTCGCCCCCTGGAAGGACCTCAAGGTCCTCCGGTGCCATGAAACCGCAGATGGGAGTAATACCTGAGCCTGTCAAGCAAGCGTCCTCCTGAACATTTGAACATGCCGAGAACATCATTGCGCCAATAACGATTAAAAATGAGTATTTCATAGAGACTCTTTTCCTCCGATCCAAAGTTTCTGAATCTTTACTTTCTATTCTAGTATAGGTATCTCGTTCGCGACGAAACCTAAAAGCATCGAAGTTTCTAAAAATTTTTCAGCATCTTCTCTAGCTTCTACCGAAAATTCTTTCGAAGCTCTAAGTGACTTCAGTGACTGGAGATCATTTGTCCACCATTGGGCGACACCATCCCATCTGGGCTCGCCAAGAGTATATGCCTCGTCAACAGTTGGACTCTGAACGTACCGCTGAATTCCGGGTAGTTCGCAAGCTAGGGGTCCATGTACCTCGGACCAGTAATCTCGGAACTCTTTAACGGACATACCATTTTTTCTACGCAGTAGGGTGATATTTTTTACTTGGCCTTGGACGTTTGGTCCATCGAGAATGACGCGGTCGCGAGTGACAAGCCAATCGGTTCTTCGTCGATCGATAAAGTTTCGTTCATCTGTCAATGCATCACTCAAATATTCCTTGCTGGAACGAAGCTCCTCAAGAGAAGAAAAATTTTCAACCCATCCTTCCGCAACGCCGTCAAAGCCACATTCAAATCCCACATCAGGAATTTGATGGCTCTGGATATAACGTTGAAGTTGTGGGATATCTTTCGCAATTGGGCCGTGAGTGTCTTTCCAATAGTTATGAAATGCGACTTTTGATAACGATGACTTCCGTGAGATAAAATAATAAAAGTGCAGCATATTGTCCTGTTAATTGGGTGATTGAAGGGGCACCAAGTATCAGTGCAATTATTCCATCGGTTTATGTGATCTTTAAGTCAGAACCACCGGCGACGGGTAAAGTTATCCCTGTTATAAAGCTGGCCTCATCAGATGCAAGGAACACGGTGGCACTCCCGACATCACTCGTTTGTCCTAGTCGCCCAATTGGAATTTTTTCAGCATGAGCATTTCGCTGTTCCTGTGTGAGCGAGTCGAACATGCCTGTCTGGATTGGTCCAGGTGCGATTGCATTTACCCGGATCCCTTTTCGTGCTACTTCGCAGGCTAAATCCCGTGTTAACGCCGAAACTCCTGCTTTCGATGCAGCGTAGGGTATGTGGGGAGTTGTGTATGCGAATGCAGCAATCGAGGAAATATTCACGATTGCGCCCACTCCTCGTGATTCCATGTGGGGAATTACTTCTCGACAGGTGAGGAAAGTTCCTTTTAGGTTAGTATCCAGCACTTGATCCCAGTCATGGTCGGAAGTTTCTTGAATCGGTTTTAGAATAAGCGATGCGGCATTATTGACTAGCAGATCGATCTGTCCGAAGTGATCTATCGTCTGATCAATCATATTCCTAATTGAATCCACCTTTGTAACGTCGGCAGTTACTCCTAAGACTTCCGAGCCACTAGAGTTAAGAGTCTCTACAACAGCTTCTAGGCCTGAAGGATTAATATCAACGAGTACAAGACGGCCTCCAGCATGAGCGATCGATTTTGCGATTCCAAGACCAATGCCCTGAGCAGATCCGGTTACGATGGCGACACGATCTTTGAGTGAATTCATATTTTCTCAGCTCCAATAATAAATTTGGTGTACTTCACAGTATGTATGTAGAGATTTTTTAGTGTACTTCGATATGTATGTAAAGATTTTTTAGTGTACTTCGAAATGCAACCGTAAAGATGGAAGGCCCTTGGGTTGTTCCATACCACAAATAGATTCTTTGCGATATTAGTTTAGAATGAGTGAAAAACGAAAAACATTGAGGGTTCCATCAGGTCGCTTAGAGCGGTTGGCCAGGATTGGTTTGTTGGTTGGCGAAGCAGCGCTGGGGGGAGTCACAGAAACACTGAAGCGGCAATTGTCTCTTTCGGACGGAGAAGATAATCCACTTCTTACTGGCTTAAATGCAGAACGCTTCACCAGACGTTTATCTAGTCTGCGTGGTGCTGCAATGAAGCTAGGGCAGCTTATATCCATGGAGGCCGAGGATTTCTTACCCGATGAAGTCTCTCGAGCGTTGAGTACGCTCAGAGCGGACGCAGTATCCATGCCCGAAACTCAATTGTCGAGAGTTTTGGGACAGTCCTGGGGAAAAGGATGGGAGGATCGGCTTCAGAACTTCGATTGGGATCCAATTGCAGCCGCTTCAATTGGACAGGTGCATATCGGAGTTTTGTCGGGCCGAACGGTCGCATTTAAGGTTCAGTATCCAGGAATTGCGAGGAGTATTAAGAGTGACGTGGATAATTTGGCATCCGCTTTGCGTTTATCGAGGATCCTGCCGAAGGAAATAGATCTAGTTGCGATAATAGAAGAGGCAAAACGTCAACTTAAAAGAGAGAGCGACTATCGTGAGGAAGCTCAGGCTTTGCAAACCTATCGAAGTTTGTCTTTCGATGAGCCGGATTGTTTAGTTCCTGAGGTCATTCTTCCTTGGAGCACTCGAACGGTTTTAGCGATGGAATTTATTAATGGCTTCCCCATCGAAGAGCTCTGTTCGCCAGATTATTCCCCTTCTGAAAGAGATCGGATCGCTAGCTTGTTGTATCGCGTACTGTTTCGAGAAATCTTCGAGTGGCGATACTGTCAAACTGATCCGAATTTTGCAAACTACTTATATGACCCCAAAACGCGAAAGTTAGGCCTCGTTGATTTTGGATCTGTGCGGAATATATCGAGCGATTTGTGTGAGATGTATCGCAATATTTTCAGAGCCGGCGTCTTAGGAGAAAGAAAGAAATTGAGAACTCTCGCCTATGAAGCCGGCTTTGTAAGCGTGGAAGAGTCTTCTGAGAGAGTTTCCGGCGTTGTAGATTTGATGGAGTTGGGTTGCGAACCGTTTCGTTCGAAATCTTATGATTTTGGAACTGCGGATCTTGCGCGCCGACTACGGGACCGAGGATTCGACCTAGCTTTCAAAAAAGGGTTTAATCGGCCACCGCCCGCGGAGACCATGTTTATCCACCGAAAAATAGGGGGCACCTTGTTGCTTGCTTCTCGTCTAAAGGCGTCGGTGTCAGGTCGAGACCTAATTGAGCCTTTTTTAGCGTAAGAATCTCACGCCTCAGACCTCGATGCGAAGGCCTTTCGCTTATACTCAGGGTTTAGTAATCGAGTATAATTCGATTGCTTTCCAGAGGATTGTCATGATGATTTGATTTCTGTTTTGGCCGAAACAATTTGGTTGGAAGGGAACAGTTCATGGAGAAAGAGTTTAGAGTTTTGATCGTTGGTGGAGGGATTGCCGGTATGTCCCTCGCTATTTGCCTTGGTGAGATGGGAATTTCTACCGAACTAATTGATAAAGATCCAGAATGGAAAGCTATCGGTACAGGAATTACTATTACCGGTCCGACATTTCGCGCATTTTCCGCCTTGGGGGTTGAAAGCGAAGTTCGAAGACTTGGTGCTACCAATGAACGAGTAAAGCTATTTCAATTGCTCGATAAATTTATCGGTGAAATTGGTCCACCAGAAACAATACCTCCACTTCCAAACAATGGAGGAATATTGAGGCCGGTTCTACACAAAATTTTATCTGACCGGACCTTAGCGGTTGGAGTAAAAGTTAGTCTCGGGAAATCTATTTCCTTCCTTAGTCAAGAG
>CAYOGP010000104.1:0-7189 GCA_964403555.1 uncultured Spirochaetales bacterium
AAGCTGATCTCGGCCCAACTCTGCCAGGCGACACTAGTTATGGGATCTGGAATTTCTTGCAGCCAGGGCAGCGCTGCTCCACGACCATCGTAGAAGTGGCTATGAGGAAAAGCGACCAAGGTATACTTCCCGTCACCCGAGAGCATTGGAACAGTCGCATCCACAGCAGATCCGACAACAGATACCTCCCCGGACGGTAACTTTTCAAAAACTCCGCCTTCTGCCTTGGCTCGGCGAAGGTCCGCACCCGACCAAGACCTTTCGAGTACCGCTCTAAAGTCTCCCTCTGGCATTGAGTCGGCAGTCGCTCCCCCAAGAGCACGTCCCAGTCCGATGACAGTATCTCCAAGCGCTCGCGTATCGTAGAGCGGTTGAATTGATGGCTGAATTAAAGAACGCATCCCTGCTCTCGGGAGCAGGTCCCCCCAACTCTCGAGCGGAGAATGGTCGGGCAAAATTATTGAGGCATATGCTGTTGTCTCATCCGGAGACGACGACGTGCTGACAACTACCGGAACCTTAGCGAGAGCTTCGGCAAACCCAGAAGCCTCGGGCATCGAAAAGACTGGATTACTACCGTGAACAAAAAGAACCGACACTGCTCCGTCATTCATTTGTCGGATAAGGGCCAATGCGTCCTTATAGCTAGATTTCATGGAATCTGACTGATCTGGGATAATTCGCACCCCGTTACCGATAGAGCCTGCAACCGCGTTAAGGACGAGAACAGCTGCGTTCGCACCGACCGCCCTTCGGCTGGTTACTGCGGGGCCTGGGGGGAGTGCGACGACCTTCTTCCCTCGGGCAACAGCTCTACCAAGCCGCTCGATGGTCTCAGCAGGAATATCCGAAGACTGCGCCGCTTCACTAACACTGACGCCCGACACAAGGTTTAATAGTGATTTATCATTTCCGGATTCGATAGCGACCCGAGCAATCGCAAGCGCGAGTTGGCCTTCACTGCCAGGTTTAGCGGGCAACCATTCGTCGGAACTCGAAGCTGTGAGGGAAAGACGGGAACCTACGTATACAAGCCGAGCTCCACCATCGATATGCTGTTCAACATCTCGAGCATCCGCCAACTGCCTCTTGTGTTCAGTCGCCGATAGCCCTGTATCAAGAAGCTCGGAACCAAAATCAATTACCAAATCCGCATCGGTCAAATCAAAAACGGGGGTACCCTCAACTCCGAAAACTTCGGAAGTTGCAGCTCGTAATCCCTCATCGGAAAACGGTTCGAAAACCGTGCGAGACGCCCCAATCGAGGTCGCCAACCTATCCATGACCTTGGCCGCCGTTTCCCCGGGATGGTTGCCCAGGAAATGAGTACCTTTTGGCCGTTCTCCGACCGCCGTGGCTAGTTGTCCAATCGCGGCCTCCCAAGTGATAGGTACTAAGTCACCTTCTTCATTTCGGACCTGGGGTCCGCGGAATCGATCTGGCTGAAAGGTGCGGCCAATCGTCGCCTGACCACGTGCACATAGAGCCCCGCGGTTTACAGGGTGGTCCGGGTTCCCTTCGACAAGGATTGGTTTCCCTTCTCTCGTTTTCACATGTATGCCACAACCTGCGGGACACTCCTGGCAAGTCGAAGCGTAATAAACCGGAATTCCAGGGGTAATCTCTTCGGGCTGGACAACATAAGGGATCAGATTCGTAACGTGGTCCGAGCAGCCCGTTGCAGCTACAGCACCCGCACTGGTCCCTACCAGTTTGAGAAAATCGCGACGATCAATTTGAGGCATGCGGTCCTCTCGAAAGGATCCGACCTAGTAGTGACAGGTCAGACAATCTTGCGAGACACCGTTCTCGCGATGACAGTTAATACACCAGCCCATTTCAAGCTTCTTTGTCGGTACCAAAGAAGGGCCGGCATTGGTATCCGGAACCAAATACAGTTTTTCTATCTCTTCAACCGGTCCATGGCAGGTCTGGCATTCAATATCGGCTTGTACGTGCCGGTTGTGCCTGAACTTCGCATGTTCCGGAAGTCTATGAATTTGCTTCCATTCGATCGGTTTCTTTTCCTTCCAGTGCTCCTTCAAGATCTTTATACCTTCCAGCTCGTCGTACTCGGCCGGAAAAGCACTGTGACAGCCCATGCAGAGCTCTACTGAGGGGACTCCTGCATAGCGGGCCCTATCAGTGCCCGAATGGCAGTAGAGGCACTCGATCTCGAAGTCACCGGCATGGTGCTTGTGACTAAAGGGTATCGGTTGGAGTGGCCCTGGCGCATCCGGATCCCAAGCCAAATCATGAGACCTACATGCCTCCAAAGAGGGAAAAGATCGGTCGAATTCGGTTGGAATTTCGATCTCCAGATGGGGATCTTCTGCCAGCTTAGCTTTGAGCTCCTGCGCTTCGCAGACACTGGACGCGACCAGCTTTTCGGCCGCCTGAGCCGGCTGCTCAACGGTTAAAGACAGACAGTAGACGAGCAGGGATGCTATTGCGGCCTGAAAAGCCAACCATCGCACTCGGCGTCCAACGCTATCAAGATCCTTTGAGATGACCGTTCCTCCCGGGAATCTTCCCTACCTACCCCTACGAGCTTTCGCCCAGCGGCACCTGAATCGCCTCAAACCAAAACGGGTTCGAGGTTTTCCGGTGGCACTGTATCGTTTGCGGAGCAACCTTTCAGCAGTCAAAGGCAATTTTTTTCGCAGGAAAGGTTTCGACTGCGCCCCCAAAATAAAAAAACCTGGCGGTGTTTGATTAGAACGTGGATCGCCATGCGTCAAGCGTGTTTCAACGACTCGCCCTACCTGGTAAGCTGTAAATTCACTTTTTTTAGAAAACTAGGGGTCAGACTGCTCACGTAGGGCCCTCACTTCGGGACCCGGGCGCTTTCAAAGGTGCACCGTTCCTGACCACAAGGAGCTTTTCGATGGGAGATGCCTGGATTATCGATGCCGTCAGAACCCCCCGCGGGCGCGGAAAAAAAGAAGTTGGAGGCCTTTCTGGCGTTCACCCTCAAGAACTTTTGGCCACTTGTTTAAATGGGTTGCAGCATCGAAACGGATTTGATCCCAAAGATGTGGAAGACGTTGTGGCGGGCTGTGTTACAGCTGTCGGCGAGCAAGGCGGTTGTGTAGCTCGAATGTCGGTTCTTGCTGCAGGGTGGGACCCGGAAGCGGCAACAGGAGTCACGATAAACCGATATTGTGGCTCCGGACAACAAGCAGTTAACTTCGCCGCAATGGGCGTCATGGCCGGTCAGCAGGACCTAGTAATCGGCGGTGGCGTGGAGTCAATGTCTAAACATCCGATGGGAGCGGACAAATCGGGCATTGACGGACATAACTCGCACTTAAGAGAGCTGCACCCGCTGGTGCCCCAAGGCATCTCTGCCGACCTCATTGCGGCGCGAGAAGGCTTCAGCAGAGACGACGTTGACCAGTATGCGCTCGAGAGCCAGCAACGAGCTGGAAAGGCACAAAGAGAGGGACGATACGATAAAAGTATTTTACCGGTTGCCGACAACTCTGGTGCCTCAATCCTGGACCGAGATGAACATGTGCGGCCAGAAACTACGCTTGAAGGCCTTGCCAAGCTACCAGCATCTTTCGAGGGCGTAGGAGGTTACGTACAGAAGGGAGACGCCAGGACCTTCATAGAAAAAGCCAACTCTCGCTATCCGGACGCGAATATTGAACACGTTCACACTGCAGGTAACTCATCAGGGATCGTAGATGGAGCCGGAGCGGTTCTGATCGCATCCCCGGGATACGCGCAAGCTAACGACCTGAAACCCAGAGCAAGGATCGTATCTATGGCTACCGCCGGGGACGAGCCAATCATCATGCTTACCGCCCCTACCCCTGCCTCAGAAAAAGCACTGAAAAAGGCAGGTATGAACATTGACGACATTGACGTCATGGAAATTAACGAAGCCTTTGCGGTAGTACCCATGAAAACGATGAGGGACTTAAAAATCGATCACGAGAAAGTGAATATCAACGGAGGGGCAATCGCACTGGGGCATCCATTAGGTGCTACAGGAGCGATGTTACTAGGAACTGCGCTCGACGAACTTGAACGACAAGATAAATCAACCGCATTGGTGACGATGTGCATCGGTAACGGAATGGGCGTCGCTTCGATTATTGAGAGAGTCTGAAAATTCTTACAACACAAAACCCAACTTCCCTGATGATCAGGGAAGACGTGCGATCGCGAGTTACTGATGCCTGTGAACCCCGAACTGCTTGAAATACTGGTTTGCCCAGAAACTAAGCAGAAGTTAAGAAACGCTACAGATGCTGAGCTTTCGCAACTTGAGGCCCTTTTCAATAGCGGAGCCCTGCACGATCGGAGTGGAAACAAAGTCGCAAGTACTGTTAAGGAAGGACTCGTAAGAGAGGACGGCCAAGTTCTTTACGTGGTAGATGAGGGTATTCCCATTATGCTGACCGAGGAATCGATCGAGTTACAGAATAGACCGCAACAGTGAGTTCGCGTGATCATCAATTTCTTAAATCAGCCAGCAAAACGCCAAGAGCTTCCTTGTCGCGAGCATTCCTAACCGGTATGGAAAATTCCGTGGAGCTAACCAACTCCCGGTAACGAGATTTAATGATATCCGCAATTTCTCGATATGTTCCAACGCATGCGTAGGTCCTGAGAACATCGTCATTGATCAACCGCGGCATCTCGCTCCACCGTTGTGCTCTCGAAAGTCGAGCCAATTCAATCGCTAGGTCAGTCATGCCGTGGAGGTCAAATACCGGGCGGTAAGCGGGAGTGGACGCATAAAAGGCGACTCGGGCACGGACCTCCTCGGTACGGGCGACCAAGCTCTCCTCATCTTGAGCAGTAGCAACAAGAGGCGAGACCATCATCTCAACATCATCTACCGAACGGCTTGACAACCGCGTCCCTTCTAAAACCGCCGGTTTCATAACTTCTTTTATGTAGTTCGGAGTGCAAATCGGATGGGGACGTAACCCATTCGCGACCTCTCCGGCAACCCGACAGAGAATCGGCTTAACTGCGGCGATAGTCACCGGTATTTCCGGCATATCTGAAGGACCAGGATCGAAAAGTGGCACCATTAAACTAATATTGTAAACCGCGCCCTCGTAGTTCGGTTGACTTCCTTCCTGCCAAGATTTCCAAACTTCTCTCATGGCAAGCACATAGTCATGTAGCCACGGTCCGGGCGGGCGCCAAGAAACGCCGAACCGGCGCTCCATGTGCGCCCTTACCTGAGTACCAAGTCCTAGATTAAACCGGCCCCTGGACAAATCTTGTAAAGTCCATGCTGCTTGTGCCATAACGGTTGGGCTGCGCGCAAAAGCAATGGCTACTGCACTGTGAAGTTCGATTCGTTCTGTCGCTTCCGAGACAATTGCAAGCTGCACGAACGGATCAAGCTTGGTCTCGGTAACGGCTATCGCGTCATACCCTAGTTCTTCCACAAGGCGGGCCTGATCAAAAAAATCTCTTGCGGTAATCCTCTCTTTTGCAGACCTGAGGCCAGGGTCAAGTTTACCAAGAGGCAACAACGTCTCAATCTTCAAGAATTTCACCTAGAAATTGCGTTACAAATAGCCCCACCAATGGAGAACCTCTTCACAGGCGGTCAAG
Organism: uncultured Spirochaetales bacterium; assembly: GCA_964403555.1. Taxonomy (GTDB): domain Bacteria; phylum Myxococcota_A; class UBA9160; order UBA9160; family UBA6930; genus UBA6930. Next base: position 5,590 of record CAYOGP010000104.1, read on the forward strand.
CAATATGGCTCTAAACACCTTAAGCAAGAAAAGAGATGTTCCAAGCTCCACTTTTACTGCGCGAACTCGCGTCGCTTCAGTTCTTTCACATATTCAGCAAGATTTGGATCACTAGCCACTAACGCCGAGATACGTTCTTCGTAATCTGCAGCAGCCTTCGACAAGGGAAGTTCATCTACTTTGAGGTCAAGGAAATTTGTCACCTTTTGGACCAACGCAAGGGCACCGCGTGGGTTGGGAGACGCATTTACATAATGAGGCAATCCCGCCCACATGCTTGCGACATCGAAGCCCTCGTCTTGAAGACGAGTCGAAAGCACCCCCACAATCCCAGTTGGTCCTTCATAGTTCGAAGTTTTTAGATCGAGGTCGAAGACGACTTTCGGATCGGTCGCGAAACCGGTTATCTGAACCGGAAGAGAGTAGAGGACGTCCGCCAAAAAGGCTCCAAGAAGTGCCACCCTTCGAACCCCGAGCTCCTTGAGCAGATTCACGAACCGGTCGCAATATTCGTTCCAACGAAAGTGCGGTTCGGCCCCAAAACCCGTAATCAATTCCTGAGAAAACCCACAAAATCCTTTCTGGAATTCAAAATCGGGCCAAGAAATCAGGCGAGAACCGTCGGGCTGATATGAAACCTCGGGGCGCGTAACAGTAAAATCGAAGTAACCCTGCGAATCTATCTTAGAGAAGACCGAGCTATCAGAGGCCTTTTGTATGTAGCCGAGTGCAGTTGTTCCGGCGTCTCCTGCATCGTTCCATCCTGAGAAGGCGAAAATTGCAACAGGAGCTTGCGGTACTGATTTAGTTTGCAGATCTTTGGAAGACACCAATTAGTCCCATCCTTTCAAGTCGACAGTGTTCCTCACCGCGAATGCTTTAGCCACGAACAAACCGATATCCGCGGCCACGTACAGAGACAATATGCTTAGGGCGCGAGGGATCCTTTTCTATATATCTTCGGAGCCGGTGAATAAACGTATCTACTACTCGCGTGCGGGTTTCAGGACGCAACCCCCATACTGACTCTAAAAGTTCACCCCTGGGAACCACCTCCCCTTCTCTATCTATCAAGGCACGAAGCAGGCCAGCTTCCCTGGTAGTAAGAACTATTTCCTGCCCCTCCCGTTCAAGCTCGAAACGATCGAAATAAATAGTTACTTCCCCGAATTTCTCGGGAACCATTGCTTCTGATTCCTCTGAGACTCTGTCCCACCGGCGGCGGCGAAGCAAGGCCCGAACACGCACCATTAGCTCATCTAGAGAAAAAGGTTTTGTAAGATAATCGTCCGCCCCTTCCTCGATGCCACGAATCAAATCGCTCGAATCGTCCTTCGCCGTTAGAACCAAAATTGGGATATAGTTCCCTGAAGCTCTTAGTTTCCGGGCAACTTCGTAACCGGACAGTCCCGGCAACATGATGTCCAGTAAAACCAGGTCAAAAGTTTGCTCCATCACTTCCGACACAGCGCCCTCCCCATCGGGAACGTGATCAACGTCAAAACCCTCGGCCTCGAGATTGAATATAATCGCCTCAGCAATGTGAAGTTCATCCTCTACGACAAGTATACGGGGCACTAGACCTAGTTTCCCACGACGG